>JAWLDT010000073.1:0-11677 GCA_041686485.1 Bacteroidales bacterium
TTTCGGAAAATCTTTATTTTTGCATCTGCAATTACGGAATGGTAAAGACGTAAAAAACGGATACGCATGTATATATCTTATAATTGGCTTAAACAGTACGTTGACTTTTCCGAAGACCCTGAAGAGCTGGCGGAACTACTTACCGATAGTGGGCTTGAAGTGGAAGGTCTGGAAAAGTATGAAGCCGTTAAGGGCGGATTAGAAGGGGTGGTCACCGGCAAGGTGCTCTCTTGTGAGCCGCATCCCAACGCGGATAAACTGACCCTCACAAAGGTGGATGTCGGACAGGGAGATCCGCTGCCTATCGTTTGTGGTGCCCCCAATGTTGATGAAGGACAGAACGTGCTTGTTGCCAGGGTGGGTACAACATTGTATCCGGAGAATGGCACTTTGGAAATAAAAAAGGCCAAAATTCGCGGCGAGGTATCCGAAGGCATGATCTGCGCTGAAGACGAACTTGGCCTGGGTGATTCGCACGAAGGGATTATGGTGCTTCCTGAGGATGCACCTGTGGGTATGCCGGCATCTCAATATTTTGAGCTTCCTGAAGACTGGGTCTTTGAAATTGGCCTTACACCCAACCGCATTGATGCCGCTTCCCATATTGGCGTGGCCAGAGACATTGTGGCCGTGCTGAATTACCATAAACCGGAGAAAAAACGGCAGATTCACTGGCCTGATGTTTCATCATTTAGTCCCGATAACCTGGAGCAACCGGTTCCTGTTTATATCGAGGATCCTGATGCATGCCCCCGATACAGCAGCCTGACAATCAGCGACGTTTCTGTCAAAGAGTCTCCCGAGTGGCTGAAAACAAAACTGAAAACGCTTGGGCTGAAGCCACAGAACAATGTGGTGGATGTGACCAATTTCGTGTTGCACGAGATGGGACAACCCCTGCATGCGTTTGACCTGAAAGCCATCGATGGAAAACGTGTGACCGTTAAAAAATCCCCTAAAAACACCGGGTTTAAAACCCTGGAGGAAGAAGAACTGGAGCTAACCGGCAATGATCTCATGATATGCAGTGATGCCGGACCGATGTGTATGGCCGGAATTATGGGCGGGGCAGACTCCGGCGTTAAAGAAACCACGACCCATATTTTTCTGGAAAGTGCCTGTTTTGACCCCGTGACCATCAGAAAATCAGGTAAGCACCATGGCATTAAATCCGAAGCGTCATTTCGTTTCGAAAGGGGTACCGATCCCGAAATAACCATTTATGCCCTGAAAAGGGCTGCCATGCTGATCAGGGAAGTAGCCGGCGGAACCATTTCCTCCGATGTTCAGGATACCTATCCCAACAAACAGACACCGGTAACCCTTCAGCTTGACCTTGATTATGTGCACAAGATCATCGGGAAAGAGTTGGGCATGGAAACCATCCGCACAATCCTGCTCGACCTTGACTTCAACATAACCAGGGAGGGTGACAACATGCTTGCCCTTGAAGTCCCCCTTTACCGGGTTGACGTTACCCGCCAGGCCGATGTGGTGGAGGAGATACTAAGGGTTTATGGATATAACAACATCGAAGTTCCCTCCAAGATGTCTTCTTCGATTGTTATTCAGTCCGGCCCTGACAAGGAACAGATGCAGAATGTGATCTCTGACATGCTCTCCGCCAGAGGGTTTAATGAGATTATGAACAACTCCCTTACAAAAGCTGCTTACTTTCAGGATCAGGGCTTTGACCCCGGGGCATCGGTTCCCATTGTGAATCCCCTTAGCCAGGATTTGAATGCGATGCGACAATCGCTTGTCTTTGGTGGTCTTGAGTCTGTTGCCTATAACAAAAACCGCCAGATTCACGACATGAAGCTTTATGAGGTTGGCAATGTGTATGTGAAAACGGCGCCGGAAGATACCTCCGGAACCCTTCCGGGCTATCTGGAAAAAACCCTTATAAGCTTATTACTTACCGGTAACCGGCAACCCGAAAACTGGAAAGCACCTGACACCAAAGTGGACTTCTTTGATGTAAAAAGTGCCGTGTATGCCATCATTTATCGCATGGGAATCCCTCAAAGAAGCTTAACGGTCAGGGAGGTGGAAGATGATCCGCTTTTTGTGTATGGATTGGATTTACTGGTGAATGGGGAATTCCTGGCAAGGATGGGGCTGCTGTCGCCGCAAACCAGGAAAAAGTGTCAGGTAAAAGAGGATGTCTGGTATGCCTGTCTTGAATGGGAGAAGCTTGTTAAACTATCTGAAAGGCAAAGTATTACTTATGTCGAAGTGCCCAGGTACCCTGAGGTTCGGCGTGACCTGGCACTGCTTCTTGACAATAGTGTACGATTTGCTGACATTGAACGCCTGGCTTTCAACACCGAAAAACACCTGCTGAAGCAGGTAAATCTATTTGATGTGTATCGTGATGAAAAACTGGGAGACAACAACAAGTCGTATGCTGTGAGTTTTCTCTTTCAGCATGAAGATAAAACCCTCACCGACAAAGAGGTTGATAAGGTGATGGACAAGCTGACGAAAGTTTATGAGCAGAAGCTTGGTGCCAGCCTTCGCTGATTATCTGTAAGGGGCATGTCACTCCGGAGGCGTTTCCGGGTTCTTCCACATGTTGCCGACCGGGATCAGGGAAGCCAGTATCCCGATACAGAACACGGTAGCTGCCACCAGAAAGAGGTCAGGGGTTTGTACTTCAACCGGGTAGGCATCTATGATGAAAGCGCCTTCAGCTTGTATACCTATCAGTCCATAGTGCATCTGCAGTCCGGCGATGAGCCCCCCAAGCAGAATACCGGCAATAGCACCTCCCAGACTGATTAATACTCCCTCGAGCATAAAGACCTGGTTGATGATTTTTCTGGTGGCGCCCATGCTTCGTAAAACGGCGATATCCCGCCTTTTCTCAATAATCAGCATGGTCAGGGAGCCAATGATGTTGAATGCGGCGATAATCAGGATGAAGGTAAGGATGAAAAAGATAGCCCATTTCTCTGAACGCATCACCCGGTACAGGAAGTTCTGCTGCTGCAGTCTGTCTTTTACTTCATATTCAGGACCCAGCAAGGCTTGTACTTCCTTTTGAACGTCGGCATGGTTAACGCCGGCCTGAAGGCCTACGATCACCGACGTGACTTCGTCATCATAATCCAGCAATCTACGCATCAGACGTAACGAGGTTATGACGTACTCCATGTCGTATTCAGCCTGCACATGGAAAATGCCGCTGACAAATGCGGAGGTGGATCGAAATGCCTGTGCGGGATGCAGGCCGGCTGTCCGCCCCCGGGCAGGAATATAAATGTCGACCGGGTTCAGAAGATCATGAACGCTGGCATTAATGATGTTTGCCACACCCTGACCAGGTATCAGGAAGTTTCGCTCGTGCCGCTCCAGTTCATACTCGCCACGGGTGAGCAGTGTGTCTATACCTGTAATGTTTTTATAGGTGGCATCTACGCCACGCAATGTTACAAGATGCTGGCGTTCCCGATGGGTGATCATCCCGGATTCTTCCAGAACCTCGCTGTAATTGACTACTCCCGGAACCTCACTTAGCGACTCTTCCGGAAAGTCCTCCATGGAAAATGTCTTCCCCTCGGCAAGGGTTATCTCCAGGTCGGGATGAAAAGCATTAAACAATGACATGATAACCCGCTCAAAACCATTGAAAACCGACAGTACCACCACCAGCGCCATTGCTCCGACCGCCACCCCGGTTACCGAGACCATGGTGATGACATTTATGGCATTGTGGGTCTTTTTGGCAAACAAATAACGCCATGCTATGTACAAAGGAAAGCGCAAGATGTTAATGGTTTTTGTTGTTTTTCCAGGCCTTTACCAGCAATCCGGTTCCTGATCGATGGTCGCCGGTTACATCTGCCCGGTTTAATAATAATACCAAAGGCATGATCAGCAGGTAATACACGGGCAGCAGTATCATGAAGTATCTTGACCGGCTGAACATCAAAATGGGATATTTCATCGACAGACGCCAGGCAATACGCCCCGGCTTGCCGTAGGTATACCTGCTTTCACAAGCCCGGAAACCTGCCTTTGCAAGTTTGGATTCAATGTCTTGTATCCCGTACCCATCCCTCACATGTTCTTCAATAAAAGAGGTCTCATCATGGTTATGAACATCACTGCCACCCTGGTCAGAGGGTGTGCTGATCAACAGCATCCCACCCGGCTTCAGGGAACGAAAAAAATTACTAAACACCTGCTGGTCATCTTCAATATGTTCCATGACATCCACGGACAGGATGAGATCATAGGACTCCGGCCTTACAAAAACAGTAAGATCCTGTTGCTGAAAGTCTGCATTGTCGGTACCGGTACGGCTCAAAAAAGCCTGACAGTGCTTTATTTCTTCGCTTTTGATGTCGATACCGGTAATATGCCATTCGGGGTTTTTGCGGGCTATATACCAGGTATATTGCCCTAAACCACTACCGGCATCCAGTACCTGAACGTCGGTTTGCCCATTTCTGTCGTAGCCGAACTGTTTCAGGGCGCGGTGGACATGCCAGGTGCGCAGCAGCAGGATGTCAAGCAATCTGTAGAACAGTTTTACCGTAACGGGACTTCGAAAAAAGAAACGGCTTAAGCTGCGCTTAATCGGGTCGTATTGCATGGACTGGCATTTACTTTTTCAGCAAATTTTCGATATTATCAATATAATCCAGGCTGTCATCCACATAAAAACGTAACTCAGGAACCTGGCGAAGCTGGTTTTTTACCCGGTTGCCCAACTGTTTACGAATTTCTTTGCCTTTCATTTCCACCTGGTTGAGTACTTCGTTGGCATCTTTGCCAAAGATGCTCAGGTATACCCTGGCAATAGAAAGATCGCTGGTCACCTTCACCTTGGTAACTGTTATCATGGCACCGGGAAACCAGTCCCTGCCAGATATTTGCAGGATCTCACCAAGGTCTTTCTGTATCAGACGGGAAATACGATGCTGACGGTTTGTTTCCATAATATGCAAAGATACGATAATTGCAACAATTTGGATGCCTTTGACCCGATGGCCTTAGCTGCTAAATCGTTAACCAGCAAAAAGCTGACCAAAAATTTGGCGGCCTTATCGGTTTATTGTACATTTAAAGGGTCAATCTATTCTTGTAAATGCGTCTAACCCTGTAAACCCATCACCTATGACAACACCGGCTTTTTCTTACCAGAAACCCCTCCCTTTAGGGCCAGATCAGACATCTTATTATTTGTTAACCCGTGACCATGTTTCGGTTGATACCTTTAACGGGAAACCAATTTTGCGTGTAGCGCCAGAAGCATTAACCCGTTTGGCTTATACGGCTTTACGTGACACATCCTTTATGTTGCGTACCAGCCACATTCAACAAATGGCTGACATCCTGAATGATCCCGAAGCCAGTGAAAACGACAAATATGTGGCATTGACCATGCTTCGTAATGCGGAGATCTCTGCGGAGGCCGTTTTGCCTTACTGTCAGGATACAGGAACGGCTACCATTATCGGCAAGAAAGGTCAGCAGGTTTGGACGGGCGGTGGCGATGCGAAAGCCCTTTCAAAAGGCGTATATGATGTTTACACCAATGAAAACCTTCGCTATTCGCAGATTATTCCGCTTGACATGTATACCGAACAGAATTCCCGCACCAACCTGCCGGCGCAAATTGATATTGCTGCCGTGGATGGTGAAGAATACGAGTTTCTTTTTATGGCAAAAGGAGGTGGTTCTGCGAATAAAACAGCATTGTTTCAACAGACCAAAGCCTTGTTGAATCCGGAAAAGCTGGAGGCATTTTTGACCGAGAAGCTGAAGTCGCTTGGTACGGCCGCCTGTCCGCCTTACCATGTAGCTTTTGTGGTTGGAGGTACTTCAGCAGAAGCTACCCTGAAAACCGTGAAGCTTGCCACGGCCAAATACCTGGATGAACTGCCGGAACAAGGCAATGAGGGAGGACAGGCTTTCCGCGACAGGGAAATGGAAAACAAAATATTGAAAGCAGCCCAAAAGCTCGGTATCGGCGCCCAGTTTGGCGGTAAATATTTTGCCCTTGACATACGGGTGATACGCCTGCCAAGACATGGTGCCTCTTGCCCCGTGGGTATGGGTGTTTCCTGTGCTGCCGACCGGAACATCAAAGCCAAAATCAACAGAGATGGCATCTGGATTGAAAAACTGGAAGACAACCCCGGACGTTTTATCCCTGAAGAATACCGTGACAAGGATGACAAAGCCGATGCCGTGAACATCAACCTGGATCAGCCCATGGAGATAATCCTGCAGGAACTCTCAAAACACCCGGTAGGCACCCGCCTGTCATTAACCGGGACAATCATCGTTGGCCGCGATATGGCGCACGCCAAACTGAAAGAACGTTTGGACAATGGTGAAGATCTGCCGCAATATATCAAGGATCATCCGGTCTATTATGCAGGTCCGGCAAAAACGCCCGAAGGAATGCCTTCAGGTTCATTTGGGCCGACCACTGCGGGCCGCATGGACGCTTATGTTGACCTGTTTCAAAAACATGGCGGCAGCAAGGTCATGATCGCCAAAGGTAACCGTAGTGAGGCCGTCACCGAAGCCTGCAAAACCCATGGCGGGTTCTACCTGGGTAGTATCGGAGGGCCGGCTGCCATCCTCGCGCAGGAAAACATTAAGGATGTTGAACTGCTTGAATATCCCGAACTGGGCATGGAGGCTATATACCGTATTCAGGTTAAAGATTTTCCGGCTTTCATCCTGGTGGATGACAAAGGCAACGACTTTTATCGCCAGTAACTGATAACCATCTATTTTCAACCGAAAACACAAGACCTTCTTATCCTGAACAAATACAAATGTAGGTATGTATAGAAAAGAATATGATTCGCTGGGTGGTGTTAATGTCCCTGCTGAAAAATATTGGGGCGCCCAAACACAGCGCGCCTTGCAGAATTTCCGGATCGGTGAGGAAAAGATGCCGAAAGAGGTTATTTATGCCTTTGCCATCATCAAGAAAGCATCGGCTATTGTGAATCATGAGATGGGTGTGCTTTCCGAAAACATGAAGGATGCCATTGTTGCAGTATGTGATGAGATTCAGGCAGGCCGGCTGGATGATCACTTCCCGTTACCGGTATGGCAAACGGGCAGTGGCACACAAACCAACATGAATATCAATGAGGTGATTGCGAACCGCGGCCATGAGCTGATGGGTGGCACGCTCACCGACCGGCAAAAGCATCTGCATCCCAATGATCATGTGAACAGGTCACAATCATCGAATGATACCTTTCCAACGGCGATGCATATTGCCGCTTATGGTTTTATCAGGGATCATACACTGCCCTCTCTCCAACAGTTGCACGATGCCTTGGCGGATAAATCCCGGGCGTTTGGGGATGTGGTAAAAATCGGACGGACACATTTGATGGACGCCACGCCATTGACATTGGGGCAGGAGTTCTCGGGTTATGTGTCACAGCTGGCGCATGGTATGGAATCTCTTGAATATGGACTGGAGCACCTGAAAGAGCTTGCGTTGGGAGGGACAGCCGTGGGGACCGGCATCAATGCTCCGGAAGGCTTTGACAAGGTTGTCGCGGAAACGATCGCCGGGCTTACCGGACAGCCATTTGTTACCGCTCCCAACAAGTTTGAAGCCCTTGCTGCTCATGATGCGGTTGTAAAGGTGAGTGGGTCTTTAAAATCGTTGGCTGTCAGCCTTATGAAGATTGCCAACGACATCCGGTTGCTTGCTTCAGGGCCCCGTTGTGGTATCGGGGAAATAGCCCTGCCAGCCAATGAGCCTGGTAGTTCTATTATGCCGGGTAAGGTAAATCCTACACAACCTGAGGCGCTGACGATGGTTGCAGCCCAGGTTATCGGAAATGATACTGCCGTTGCCACGGGCGGCATGAACGGTCATTTTCAGCTTAATGTCTTCAAACCGGTGATGATCTATAACCTGCTTCAATCTGCACGGTTAATGGCCGATGCAGCTGTCAGTTTTGCCGGTAATTGTGTGCAGGGAATAACGGCCAATCGGGCACAAATTGAGCGCCATCTCAACAATTCGCTGATGATGGTTACGGCACTGAGCCCGCACATTGGGTATGACAATGCGGCGAAAGTCGCCAGGTTTGCCCATGAAAATGACATAACCTTGAAAGAAGCCACCCTGCAATTGAATTTGGTTAGTGAAGAAGATTTTGACCGTTGGACAGATCCCGGGAAGTTGATATAAAAAAAGTCCGGGTCAATGGGCAGCCCGGACTTTTTTAAAGCGCATGTTATCAGTTAGGTTAATAATGCCACAGGTCGAGTTCTTTGTTCCTGATCTCTTCTTTAATTCTTCTGGCTTCAAGCAGTTGGTCCAGCTGGTCATCCAGGTATTCGCTTATTACCCTGTTATCCGGTCTTTCTTCGCGATAGACGGTGGCATCAAAAAAGCGGCGGATGAAGAAGTCATCGTAAGAGGTTTGTTGTGCATCATTGCGGCGATTGAACACAGGTGTATTGGCCATCATCGGCCGGGCATCTTCAAAAGGAACCCAGAATAGTGTTTCAAATACGTCAAGAAACTCACCGGTTTCCTCATCTCTTACCAGTCTGGCAGGTGCAATACCGATGATACGGACATCCATTTTGCCACGTCGGCTGTCGACAAACCATTCTTCTTTGATCCGGAATATCAGGACTTCCTGAGGGCTGAATTCGATAAATATGGCTTCTTCTTCAGTTTGACCCTCGGGTGTATATGTTTCTGTCCTTCCCAGGTCTTCGAAAAGTGTTTCAGGATCAAGTGGTTCTTCGCGGAAGCTGTCATCATCCACGCCATAAGCACGAATATCGCCCTTTCGGATACCGTCTTCAAGCAGTTGCATCAGACTACGGTGTTCACCTGTGGGGCTTTCCGGGAAATAGAGGGGTTGGTTGATGGTTTGCCGAAGGTCGATATTTTGCCAGATCCTTTTTGACCATAGGATATCTGCCTCTCTGACATAGGGAAGTTTTACGGGCTCCCGTTCTTGTACGGCATTTCGCTCGTAAAAGCTGTCATTGGGTTGATCCTGTTCCTGTTCCTGTTCCTGTGCTGTCATAGACATTGGGGCAAGCAGGCACAGTGCGATAAAAAACATCAGGTATTTTGCCATGGTTTTCTCCTGTTTATAGTCAGGTTATCAGTTTATTGTAAAAGCAATAGCGCCCAGGCTTCTGGTTGTTCCGTCTGCGCCGGGTTCTGTGGTTATGCTGCGGAAAGTAACCTCTTGTCCGCTTCTTGCGTTATTAATTATGCGAATCATTTCATCAGTAAGTCTGTCGCCGTCGTCCTGTCGAAAACGCCTGTATTCACCACCTACAATCGTTGTCATCTCAAAAGAGCCCACCCGGAAATCCATGTCGAAATCAAAACGTTCCATGCGAGCGGCGATCCTCCCCACCTGTGCCAAAACTTCACGGTCTATACGGCCTTCTCTTCTGTTGGCAATATAGGCTACCGGGTCGGGAACTGTCCTTGCACGAAAATAGCTTTGGCTCATTTGCTGTATTTGACCACCAACCCGTGCATCAACGGTGACTGTTACGTCCTGTGTTCCCGGCTCCACGTTGACAACATAGCTGCCATCGGGTTGCTGAACAAGCTCAGCGCCGGCTGAAACACTGGGAATCAGGTTTTCAGACGAAACTCCGGGGGCGGAAATGGATACCGGATTGTCAACACCAATGTAGAAGACATTCATTTTGGTTGCAGAGACAGTCGCGGTGGGTCTTTCCACGGTATAATCGGCTGTAAAGGAGTGTTCCTGAACAACCCCTGCGGGTGTTGTAACCCTGATAACGCCTCTGTGTGTGCGTTGTCCCAGACTGGATGCGGGAATTCTTAGTTTTCCCACACCGTCGGATACCGGAACACGTCCGACACCATTCACGATTACTTCCGGATCTTGTCGTGTGTCATAGGCAGCTACAAACACATCGGCTTCATAGTAATCACCTTCCATCACGATCTGACTTTGCGGAACCACCCTTGCCGCAATCTCGTCAAAGCGGAAATCACCTGCATGGATGAGATCCTGAAGCATGTTGACCGCATCAAAATGGGCATTCCGTACCTCTGTAACCAGCCGGTTCAAATTTGTAGCCACGGCAACGGAAATCACCCGGTCGAAGGTATATTCCTGCCAGCTTACCGGACGGTCCTGAACATAATACGTGTCCTCCACCTCCAGTCCCATCTTGATAGACTGATCATGCTGGTCAAGGATGCTGTCAACCTCGCTTTTAAAATTCAGGATTTTGTTTTTTAATAAGTCAGCGCGGCTATAAGTGCTGCCGGGGTTATCCCTTACCTGTTCTTCAAGCCAGAACCTGGAAGAAATACTGTAGTTGTTCTTACGGCGCGAATCTATAAGGTCCATGGTGTCGGCATCTTCAAAGGTTGTATTATTAACCTCTGCCAGCATCTGGGTTCTGTTTGTCAATATAAAATCTACCAGGGAGTCTGCCAGCTCTTTGATGTAGTATGCTTCGCCATAAAAAGGCTGTACATATTCTTCTGTGTGCTGCGCCTTTGTCGATTCGAACTCTGCGTATATTTCGTCTACCTTGGCCTCAAAGTTTCTGTTGGTTTCTTCTATGCTTCTGTTTATCAAAGGAAAAGAATCAAGCACCTCAACAGACACATTAAGGGCCATCAGCGCCAGAAAGACCAGGTACATCAAGCCAATCAGCTTTTGCCTGGGGGTTTGTTTTCCACCTGCCATAATATCTAATATCTAAGCATTTTGTTCGATAAAAACAAAATAGTCTTACTTGTTTACATTAAAATTCATTGCGGAAAGCATGTTTCCATAAACGCTGTTCAGGTCTTTGATGTTTTTTGTCAGCTTATCCATCTCCTCTTTATATACTTTCGCGCTTTCCGCAGAATTATGGAGGGTATTAACCACGTCGTTAATGGACTCCTGATACTTTTGAGATGCTTCTGTCTGATTGTTTGCTGCCTGTTGTTGAAGCTCATAGGCCGTGTTAAGGACAGACAGGTTTTTAGTCAGGTTTTCTGCAGCATCCGCATTATCTTTGATGTAGCCTGCCGACTGCCTGTGGGCAACACTCATGTCGTTCAGGGAGCCAATAGCTGTTTTCATGGTTTCATTATACTCCTGTGAAAGGCTCAGATCCTGTTTCAGGTATTCTGATTTGCTTTTGTAGGACTGACTAAGCTCCAGGACCGACTTTGACGCCGTTTCCATATTTTCAATGTATTTGTTGGTCGCAACGCTTGCATTGGACAAATCTGCCAGTCTTGCGGCATTATCGCTCAGGTTGCGCAATCCCCTGCCAAGGTTGTTGATCAGCTCCGGCCCAATATCCGCTTCTTCCAGGAGCTTATCAAGATTTGTTGAAAGGGTGATATTTTGTTGTGTGGCTGCACCGCCGCCCCTTAACTGGCGTTTTTCGTCAGGTACTTCCGATTCTATCCCTGCAAGTTCCGGGTAGACAAGGCTCCAGTCAGGTTCTTCGTACACGTGCTCAAACGCCGAAAAGAAAAACACCACGGCCTCAACACCCATACCTATTACAAGTGCGTAATCTGCGCCGGGCCAGTGCATGATTTTAAAAAGGGCACCTATGATAACCAAAGAAGCACCCCATCCATACAGCCGGGACATAAAGGTTTTCCACGCTTTCTTTCTTGCAAATTTCATGTGGGAATCGTTTTGTTATT
>JAWLDT010000074.1:0-11309 GCA_041686485.1 Bacteroidales bacterium
TTAGCGTGTCAGCCGAGGTCACGCAGCCCAAGTGCTAAGACTACCACCATATCTCTTTTTCAATTAGCGTGTCAGCCGAGGTCACGCAGCCCAAGTGCTGCGTCTACCTCTGCTCTTTTTTTGTAAATGGCAGGCCGGCCAAGTCCGGCCTGCAACTGTGGTGACAGCTCAAGCCCGGCCTATACATGTTGACCCGTTGACCCGTTGACCCGTCCTGATTTTTGTTGACAAAAAGTATAAACCTATTTCAGGACGAGACACTTTCACTGTTCACTGTTCACTGTTCACCGTTCACTGTTCACCGTTCACTGTTCACTGTTCACTGTTCACTGTTCACTGTTCACTGTTTACTGTTTACTGTTCACTGTTTACTGTTCACTGTTCACTGTTCACTGTTCACTTTTCACCTGTTCCCTGTTTTCGCATCTTCGCTTCCTCCATCTCCTTTTTCCAGAAATCCTCAAAACGTTTGGTAAGCAAGTCACACCCAGCTGTAAAACGCCGGTTAAAGTTATCATTACTGGTATAAACCAATGGCCGGGGACCTTTATTTTCCGGCGATTCCTGCAATATACGGGCCGCTTCCAGCAAGATATCTGAGGGAGACGCATATCCATTTTCCACGCCAAAGGTGGCAAGCAGGTCTTTTAACTGATCAAAGGAAGTTTTTTCCAGCGGCTGGTCTTTATTGGCATCAAACTGCTGAATATGTTTTCCGGCATTGGTAAAGCTGCCGCCTGTTTCCATATGGATTGAAGCCGGAAGAATGATGTCCGCCATTTGGGCTGTTTCACTCATAAACAGATCCTGTACAACCATAAATCCCGTTTTTTCAAGGGCAGGCCGGACCTCTTCCTCCTTGATGGCACAACCCACGGGGTCTTCTCCAAAGATAAATGCATTTTTTATGTTGCCTTCCTGGAGCAGCGACCATTGATCCTGATTGATGTGTAGAGACAAATTTTTGTTGTTCCAGACCGTTTCGAGCCCTGCGATAGTCTTTGGATCATCCATGTGGCCGCCGCCGGGAGCGAAGGCTGCACAACCACCCATGTCCAACAGCCCCTGCGAATTATTCTTCTCTTTCAGCGCGATTAGTCCGGATAAGGTTTTGCCTGACTTGCCCGTAATAAAATTCAGGTTGCGCAACTCATGGCATGTATTTCCGGAGATATGTTTTTCCGGGAATAGCAGGACTGCATTCGGCTCTTCGTTGTATTGTTCCGCAAACCGGGCTACAAGAGCGGGCGTGGTTCCTGCCCGTTCAACCAGTGCATCAAAGTTTTCTTCCAGTATCTGCTTACGGTATTCTTCATATCCTTCGCAATGGTCATCAATATACACATTGTTCTCCATCTTGTTGGACAGGATAAAGTGGATGGCAGCTTTCACAAAATAATACGGACTGCTGATCCGGGTGATGCTGTCAGCCTTGTGATCCATGCGACTGTGCTTTTTGGTAGTTATCAGCTCCAAAGGGGTTCCGTTTGTAATATGGTTGTTCCAGGCGTAGAATCCGGCCACCGCATGTTCATAATTGATCTCCCCATCCAGGAAAAAGATCCTTTTTGCATGACCGATCTGATCAAAAGGAACCTGGTGTGTGCTGTTTTCACGGTATCCTGAGCCGCGATCCATATAATGGAAGCTGCTTACCTGATTGGAACCGATACCGGCTCGCGCCAGCTTCTGTATCAGATAGATCTCTTCATTGGTGAGACGTGCCCCGATGTAAAACCCGTTTTCTTCGGGGCGTACTTCATTAACTTTCTTTTTGATCAGCTTCCAGGCTTCCTCATAGCTGATGGGCTCAAACTGGCCGTCCACTTTTTTCAGCGGGGTCGTAATCCGGGATTCATCATTGAGGTAATGGTAGCCAAATTTAGCATACCGGCAGATATTTCCTTCCTTGTTGATCAGTCCTTTATGGCCGGTGGTGCGTGCAAAGAAGCCGTTTTTATGATGAAGGGTAATCTGGCAACCCACAGAGCAGTAGTTACAAACAGTTGAAATGGTATCCATCTCAACGGGAGCAACCTTGAAGGGGACATTCTCTGTCAGGGCGCCGGTGGGGCAGGTGTCGATACACAAACCACATGATTCACAATTGGTTTCCTGAAGTGGCACTTCCATGCTTGGGGCCACATACGTTTCGAAACCGCGGTTTACCAGTCCCAGGGCATTGGCACCGGCGACTTCCGAACAGATACGGATACAACGTGAGCAAAGGATGCATTTGTTCGTGTCAATTTCCACAAAGGGATGACGGAAATCTGCCTGATGCTTGTTATAATCTCCGCCAAAGCTGTTTTGTTGCGCCTGATAGGTTGTGGCGTATTGTTTCAGGTCGCAGGTATGAAGTTCGGAGCAGCCACATTCCAGGCAGCGCATTGTTTCGTTCATGGCTGATTCCTGATCATAACCAAGCTCCACTTCATCGAAGTTGAGCCTTTTGTTCGGGTCCAGGGTTGGCATCTCCTCCCGCTCTTGTGTTGGATAGTATCCCTTGTAATCTTCTTCTTTCTGTTTTTCAAAATGATCTTTCTTGCTGAGAAACGTGAATGGGGGAGGAGTAACCTCTTTCCCTTGCAGCCACTTATCACAGCTTTGGGCAGCCAGTTTGCCCTGGGCAATGGCTTCTATGAGGGTTGCCGGGCCGGTAACCCCGTCGCCACAAGCAAAGACCCTGTCAATAGAAGTTTGTAAGGTGGCAGATTCGGCGTCGATGTCACCCCATTTGTTCAGCTTGAGTTCTTCATCTGCATGTTTGCTGATGTCGTCGATAAAGTTTACCCGGGTCTTCTGACCGATGGCTGCCAGGATATAATCGACATCCACATCAAAATCAGAGCCTTCAATCTTCACAGGCCGCCGTCGGCCGGAAGCATCCGGTTCGCCAAGCTCCATCTTCAGACAGGTCAGTGAGTCGACATTGCCCTCCTTGTCCTTGTTGACCCGGGCCGGTGCTGTGAGAAACATGTAGTTGATCCCCTCCAGTTTCGACTCGTGGATCTCGATAGGGTTGGCGGGCATCTCTTTTTCTGTCCGCCGGTAAATGACGGTCACCTCTTCAGCGCCACAACGCATCGCTGTCCGGCAACAGTCCATTGCGGTGTTTCCCCCGCCGATAACAGCGACTTTCTTACCGGAGAAGTCATATCTCTGTCCGGTCGCTTCCATGTTACGTAAGAAGTCAATTCCGGAAAAGATATTTCCGGCATCATCATTTTCGCAGCCGATATTGGTGCCTTTCTGAGAGCCTATTGCCAGAATATCGGCATCAAAATTCTCTTTTAATGTCTGATAGCTGAGGTTGTTGCCCAGTTTTTGGTTATAGTGGATGTCAACGCCCAGACCGGTAATTCCTTCCACTTCTTTCTCAATAATATCGTTAGGCAGACGATAGGGAGGGATCCCATAGCGCAACATACCTCCTGCATGCGCACTGGCTTCAAATATCGTCACCTCATGGCCTTTTGTTGCAAGAAAATAAGCGGCTGTCAGTCCACCGGGACCAGCGCCTACGACGGCCACTTTTTTCCCGGTTGCGGGTTGTACGTCAGGCATGAAACGGTCCGGTGACTCAAGGTCGATGTCGGAGGTATATCTTTTCAGATAATCAATGCCCACGCCAGTGTCCTCCAGTAAATTGCGCCGGCAGACCAGCTCGCAGGGCCTTACACAAACCCGCCCGCAGATTGCCGGCAATGGGTTGGTCTGCTTGATAAGCTCCACAGCCTCCCTGTGTTTGTTCTTGCTGATCATGGAGATATATCCCTGGACATCTACGCCTGCCGGGCATTCTTCACGGCAGGGAGGCGTACAGTCTGCATAATGGTCGCTTACAAGCAGTTCCAAAGCAAAACGCCGGGATTTGTTGACACGCTCATTATCTGTTTCGATGCGCATGCCTTCGGTGATCTTTGTAGAACAGGCAGGCTGCAGTCCGCGCATGCCTTCTACCTCCACGACACACAGGTAACAGGAAGAAAAAGGTTTCAGACGATCATCATGACAAAGGGTCGGAATGTCGATATCCAGGCGTCTGGCCATTTCCAGAATGGTTTCATCTTTATATCCCTGAACAATTTTTCTGTTTATAATGATGTTGAGTTTACTCATTACTTATATGCTATTGTGTTAGATAACTGATTTTACTATCTGGAACATGTTTTTCGGATGGTTACGATACTTTAATGGCGTCGAATTTACATCTGGTAAAACACACCCCACATTGTATGCAGATGTCCTGGTGAATGTAATGTACCTCCTTTTTGGCGCCTTCAATGGCATCAACCGGACATCCTTTGGCACAGGCCATACAGCCGGTGCAGTTTTCTTCGATCACGCTGTAGGTGAGCAGGGGTTTACAACTTAATGCCGGACATTTATGGTCGCGGATATGGGCTTCGTATTCATCGCGGAAGTATTTCAGGGTGGTCAGCACCGGATTGGGAGCTGTTTGACCAAGTCCGCACAGGGAGCTGTCCTTGATGGTTTCCGCCAATGACTCCAGCGTCTCAATATCGCCTTCCCGGCCTTCTCCTTCTGTGATGCGGCTGAGGATCTCCAGCATCCGTTTGGTGCCGATACGGCAAAACGTACATTTTCCGCAGCTTTCTTTCTGGGTGAAGTCCAGGAAAAATTTGGCAATATCCACCACGCAGGTCGATTCATCCATCACCACCATACCGCCTGAACCCATAATGGCACCGGTTTCGTTCACGGAGTCATAGTCAACGATGGTATGCGACAGGTATTCCGGTATACATCCGCCGGAAGGACCTCCAAGCTGGACGGCTTTAAACTTTTTATCGCCAGTAATGCCTCCGCCCAGCTTGTAAATAATATCTTTTATCGTGATACCCATTGGTACTTCGACCAGGCCTCCGTGCCTGATTTTTCCGGTAAGGGCAAACACCTTGGTGCCTTTACTTTTGTCGGTACCATATCCGGCATATGTTTCCGGACCTTGTGATATAATCCAGGGAATATTGATGAAGGTTTCCACATTGTTGATGTTGGTCGGATGGTCCCAAAGCCCTGCCTCGGCCGGGAAGGGGGGTCTTCTTCGCGGCATTCCGCGGGCGCCCTCAATGGAGGCGATCAGCGCCGTTTCTTCCCCGCAAACGAAGGCGCCTGCTCCCTCTTTAATCTGAATATCAAAATGAAAACCGGGTATACCAAACAGGTTCTTACCAAGGTAGCCATTCTCTCTGGCCTGACTGATGGCCAACTCCAACCGTTTAATGGCAAGGGGGTATTCGGCCCGGCAATAGATGTACCCTTCGCCGGCCCCAATGGCGTAACCGCAGATGATCATTCCTTCCAATACGCCGTGTGGATCCCCTTCCAGAATGGAGCGGTCCATAAAGGCCCCGGGGTCACCCTCGTCGGCGTTGCAAATGACATATTTCCGGCCGGATTCATTATTACGTGCAAACTTCCATTTTTTGCCTGTCGGAAAGCCACCACCACCGCGACCACGGATACCGGAGTCCAGAACCTGCTGAATGACTTCTTCAGAAGTCATGTTCTCATCCGAAATCTTGCGTATAGCCTGATATCCGCCCCTGGCTTCATATTCTTCAATAGACTCGGGGTCGATATGCCCGCAATTGCGCAGGCTGATCTTTACCTGCTCATCAAAAAAATGCTGGTCGGCAGTATTGAATTTATCTGACTGTACAACATATTCTTTAATAGGCGAATAGTTTTTAATATGCTTGTCGATGATCTCTTCGACCCTGGGCAGATCAACCTCTCCATATAAATAAGAACCATTGTCATCAAGTATTTCTACCAATGGTTCACGGTAACACATGCCCACACAACTGGTTTTTTTTAATTCAATATCCAGTTTGTCTGTCTGCATGATACGTTGAAACTCGTTGTAGGTTTTATTTGCTCCGGCAGCAATACCGCAACTCCCGAGTCCTACAATTACCTGTGTTTTTCCCATTTGTATAAATTTTGGCAGTTAGTTATGCTCACTTCTCTGAATTTCTTTAATGATCTTTACGGCCTTTTTGGGCGTGAGCTTGCCGTAAGTCTCATCGCCGATCATCATAACCGGCGCCAAAGAGCAACAACCCAGGCAAGCCACCGTTTCAACAGTCAACAAACCATCTTCAGTGGTTTCACCGTCTTTGATCTGCAGTGTATCCAGAATCTCGTCTGTGATGTCTGTCACATTTTGTACATGGCATGCTGTTCCGTGACACATCTTCACAATATGTTTCCCGGCTGGTTCCAGGCGGAACTGTGCATAAAAGGTGGCTACACCATATAGTTCATTTAATGGCAGACCTGTTTCCCGGTGTATTTTTTCAAAGGCCGGCCCTGGAAGGTAGCCATACATTTCCTGTGTGCCCTGAAGCAAGGGAATCAGGTTACCTGTCTTATTTTTTAATTTTTCCAGTAAATCGTCCATGAGTGTAAGGTCTACTTCTTCACGAACGTCCTGATCATTTTGACTGGGATGTAATCGTTGAATGCGCATAAGGAATTCCATTAGGTTTATGGCGGCAAATTACATAAAAATCATAAAACGATCCATGAACCGTTATAAATAAATTTTTTCAATAAAAGTTTGGATTTTACGGAAATTTTTTATAGACGTCAATTTCCGGTTTTGTCGTTGCAGGCAAGTGCAAAATGAATATCTGAATAGGTAAACTCATCTCCTAAAACGGACATGATCTCCCTGGCATTGGTGGTCTCTAACTTTTTGGCAGCCAGACGTATTTGTTCAAGTTTACGCTGTTCAAGAAAATGATTAACATCAAGCATGCCACCGGCTACACAGTTTACCATGTGGGAGATAATTGTAGAGCATGCCAATGAGCGAATAGTTGCGATTTCTTCAATGGACTTCCCTTCTTTATACAACTGGCCGCTGACTTGTGCCGATGGTGTTTTGGTTTTCTGACGGTTATTTGTTGTTTTTCTATCTATACCCTGCTTTTCACGGCCTGCTGTCTGGTAATGTGTGTTCAGTTTTCCGGCCAAAAGACTTTCATTGATCATTTTTCTTCGTTGGCAGAGATAGTTTGTTGTAGGGGTGCAGGTGCCGGTAACTTCACCGTTATTTTGAAATGCCCGGTACATGGATTTTACTTTGGACAGATTCAGTATCTTGCTGTGAATGGCATCTTCTAATGCCAATAAATCCGATACGTATTTTGTTGAAGCCTGGGATTCGTTCATCTGCACTGCATGCGTTAAAATTTCCGTCGACATGCTTCCCAACCGGTTTATGAAATATTCTGTGGCTTTTGTTACCCGCTCATAGGTTTGTATGACTATCTGATTTGTTTTGGTTTTTTGTAAATAGTTTGAGAAGCGTTCAGCAATTGCTTTTTCCGCATACAAATCTGCCTGTAATCTGGTGGCAAGATTTTCTGATGATTGCCTTTCAGTTTGCTTTTTCTTCTTCTTCTTCTTGTTATAGCTGAGAAGATGGCTGTTAATCATGTTGGTAAGTTCCCGGAAATCAAAAGCACTAAACAGCTGCTGACGGAAAAACCGTTTCGTTTCGTTTTCCAAATCTGTTTGAATGGAAGTTGCTGAGGGTTGGTTCCTGTAGAATTCCTGCAGATAGCTGTCTGGTCCGGGACAGTTTTTGGTTAGTGGTTTGCTTAAAACCAGTCCTTTGAGCCCTGTCAGCCTTGAGAGGGCAACGTATATCTGTCCGTGCGCAAAAGCATCTGACACATCAATCACCGCCTTTTCAAATGTCAGCCCCTGGCTCTTGTGTATGGTAATGGCCCAGGCTAACTTCAGCGGAAAATGGGAAAAAGTACCGGTGATCTCTTCACTTATCTCTCTGGTAACGGGGTTTACGGCATATTTTTTGTTTTCCCAGGTGATCCTTTTCACTGCTACATCGGGAGAACCGTCATTGAACCCAACTTCTATCAAATCGTCATAGATCTTATGAATGAAACCTATTTTTCCGTTAAAATAACGTTGTTCTCCGCCAGGGTCGTTTTTGATAAACATGACCTGTGCCCCTTCTTTTACGTTTAGGATAAAGTCAACCGGATAATGTTTCTCCCTGAAATCGCCCCTGATAATGGCTTCGAAATGAGAGGCCGTTTTGGCAATTTGGTGGAGGGCTTTCTCATTAATGGTTTGCGCTTTATGATTATGCGTGGTGAGATAAATATACCCTGGTTTATTGTTTATGTCATAACCTGGTTGCAGATGCCTGTTTAACAAACTGATGTCTTCATCCTCTATGGTGTTGTTGCGAAATTTATTTAACAGACGTATGAATGTGTGGTCCCGTTGCCGGTAAATATGATCAAGCTCTATGTAAACGGGAGGATTGTGTTTGAGCACCCTTGCATGAAAAAAGAAAAGGCTTGGATAGTATTTTCCCAAAAAGGTCCATTCATCGTTTTTAACCACCGGCGGTAGCTGCAGGAGGTCCCCAATGAAAAGCATCTGTACACCGCCAAAAGGAATGCTTCTTTTGCGACGGATATGCCGAAGTAAGGTATCAATGGCATCCAGGAGGTCTGCACGCAACATGCTGACTTCATCGATAATGAGTAGCTCCAACTCCTGTATCAGCCTGCGTTTGGCCTCAAAAAAGCGGATGCTCCTGATCAGGTTACGCGGCGTATGGATGGGGATTGTATTATTTTTCTGTCCGATCGGTGATTCGGCCGGCAGAAAGGACCCCAATGGTAATTGAAACAATGAATGCAGGGTAACACCACCGGCGTTGATGGCTGCAATGCCGGTGGGGGCAGTCACTACAACCTTTTTGTAGGTGTTTTCCACAATATGTTTTAAAAGGGTCGTCTTCCCGGTGCCCGCTCTGCCGGTCAGAAAAAGATGACAACCGGTACAGTTTACAAAGCGTAATGCAAGTTCTTTTTCTTTATCCGGCATATTAAATACGTTGTGATAAATTTTTTTTGAATTAATATGGGTTAGTGTAAATATAAGACACATTTATAGAAAAAAAGATGGCAAAGGTGTTTAGATACGATGAATAGGTTATTTTAATTGATTAAAAGGTCGCATTTGTTATGGCTTTTACATCGTTTTTCATTACCTTGTAATAAGAAACATATAATGGTACATATTCAATGATATGTTTTCAAACTGTTGATTGGGATAGCTGAAAGCGGCAACTAACGATTAACATAAAATGTTAAAATACAGATACATACAAATCTGTATATAGGTAAATACGAAAGTTATATTAAACGTTTGAACAATTTTGTCATATTATAATGTTGCATTCATAGCTGTATAAAATTATTTGAGTATCTGAAATTTATATATATGAGGGTTGTAATAATACTTGTCATGCTTTATGGATTGTTGCTTTTCCAGTTTGATTTGACTGTTGAGGCGCAAACAATGGAGCAACGCCAGAATCTTATTGAATTGTCAGAGGCTTATAGAGTGCGGTTTGAACGTGAACGTGCAAAGGCCCTGCGTCTGGCAGACTCGTTGGGCATTCCTGTCAGAAAAGAACTGGATGATGGCCGGGTCTTTGAGCTTATGCGTTTTGACAAGGGGTTCCCCATGTATTACATCACGCACAATGCCGAAGGGGCCTCGGTCATTCATTCTGATGCAGTATATCCCGGTGGCGAAGCCGGTTTTAACCTTACAGGTTCCGGCACGACCCTTGGAATATGGGACGCCGGAGGTGTTCGAACGTCCCATAATGAGTTTATGTCAAACGGTACTTCCCGTGTTACCCAACAAGATTCACCTTCTGGAACCGATTGGCATGCTACACATGTCGCAGGCACCATGATTGCTGGTGGCGCATACGATGATGCAAGAGGGATGTCGTGGGAAGCACTCCTGGATGCTTATGACTGGGATAACGATCAAAGTGAGATGGCTGCCGCCGCGGCTGATGGACTACAAGTTTCTCAGCATTCTTATGGTTTGTTAACTGGTTGGGCAGAGGGCAATTTTTCAGGTTCTCAAGGTTGGCATTGGTTCGGTGATGTTAACATTGACGATACGGAGGATTACAAATGGGGCTTTTATGATTCAGAAGCCAGGGACTGGGATGAAATAGCGCACAATGCACCCCATTACCTGATCGTAAAGTCGGCGGGTAATGACCGTGGTAAAGGACCCGCGCCGGGAACAGAACATTATTATTGGAATCCCAATCCCGGTAGTTGGGAAACAAGTACCGACACCCGCGAAAAAGATGGTGGTAATGATGGTTATGTTTCCCTGGCACATGCAGCCGGGGCCAAAAATGTTATGACTGTTGGTGCGGTATACGCCAATACTAACATGACCAGCTTTAGCGGATGGGGGCCAACCGATGACGGCCGCGTGAAGCCGGATATCGTAGCCAAAGGGGTTTCGGTATTATCTGCTCATGATAATAGTGATGATTCTTACGCTACTGCCAGTGGAACGTCCATGTCGGGCCCTATGGTGAGTGGTTCTGTCGGTTTATTGTTGCAACACCAGGAAAACCTGCATCCCGGTGAAACAATGGTTGCATCGACACTGAAAGCATTGATCCTGCACAGTGCTGATGACATGATCAGTGGTGATCCGGGACCTGATTATGAATTTGGCTGGGGTCTGATGGACACGCGAAGTGCGGTGGAAATTATGGAAGCAGATAAAGACAACGAGGGAATTCATATATATGAACTTACGCTGAATGACGGCGCTGAGATGAATATTTCGGTAAAGGCTACTGGTGAAGAGCCCCTTCGCGCTACCATTGTATGGACGGATGTTCCCGGTACTCCCCCGGATCCTGCCCTGAACCCGCCGGATCTGATGCTGGTCAATGACCTTGACATGCGTATAACGGACCCCTCAAATGTTACATATGATCCTTTTGTGCTTGATCCAAACAATCCTGGAAACCCAGCCACAACCGGTGATAATGTCCGGGATAACGTGGAAATGATCCATATTGATGCTCCTGAACCCAATGCCTATTATGACATTGCTATTAATCATAAAGATGGTCTCAGCGATGGCCCTCAGGTTTTTTCTCTTATCGTTACCGGGAATATCCCTGAATCGGAAACACTGGAGTATACGGTCAGCCTGTCGGCCTTTCCCGAGGAGGGCGGCAGCGTCTCGGGTGGTGGCACATATACCTATCAGGAGATGGTTTCCATCGAAGCCACCCCGGCCACCGGCTACTACTTTGACACCTGGAGCGGGGATACCCAGCACCTGGAAGATCCTGGGGTAGCTTCTGCCACTTTCTCCATGCCGGCTGAGGATGTTGCGCTTACAGCTAATTTTGGGTTGCATACCTACACCATCACGGCTGCAGCTTCCCC
>JAWLDT010000075.1:0-2728 GCA_041686485.1 Bacteroidales bacterium
TCACTGTTCACTGTTCACCGTTCACTCACTGTTCACTGTTCACTGTTAACTCCTTCCTTCCTTCCTTCCTTCCTTCCTTCCTTCCAGCTTCCAGCTTCGAGCTTCTTTTACCGTTTCAGCGAGTTCATCAACAACTTTGCCGGCAACTTGGCGATTTGCTATCCCATTGTTGTGTGGATTTCGTATTTTTGTTATGATATAGCGTACCAAATCCCTGACCCGGAAAAGGGAATGGGTTTCCAGAATACGGATACCGGCTTATAGCAACTTAGGGTATCTGAAAATAGTTTATAACAATAAAACATAACAGGTATGAGCAAAGTACTGATTATTGGTGCCGGCGGAGTAGGTAACGTGGTGGCACGCAAGTGCGCCCGGGTGCCGGAGGTGTTTTCCGATATTATGCTGGCCAGCCGCACCCTGGAAAAATGTGACCGAATCGCTCACGATATCGGCGGCGACCGCGTGAAAACCGCACAGGTAGATGCCGATAACGTGCCCGAACTGGTAAGCCTGATCAACAAGTTTAAACCCGACCTGGTGATCAACGTGGCACTGCCCTACCAGGACCTGACCATCATGGATGCCTGCCTGGAAACCAAAACCCACTATCTCGACACGGCCAATTACGAGCCGCGGGATGTGGCTAAGTTTGAATACAGCTGGCAATGGGCCTACCAGGACCGCTTCAGGGAAGCCGGCATCATGGCCATCCTGGGTTGTGGCTTCGACCCCGGTGTAACCGGCGTGTTTACGGCTTATGGTGCCAAACACTATTTTGATGAGATCCATGCCCTCGACATCGTCGATTGTAACGCCGGCGAACATGGCAAAGCCTTTGCCACCAACTTCAACCCCGAGATCAACATCCGGGAGATCACCCAGAACGGTCGTTACTGGGAAAACGGCCAATGGGTCGAAACAAAACCGATGGAGATACACCAGCCCATCGAATACCCCAACATCGGCGAACAGGAATCCTACCTTCTTTACCATGAAGAACTGGAGTCGCTGGTGAAAAACTTTCCCTCCCTGAAACGGGCACGCTTCTGGATGACCTTTGGCAAACAATACATCACCTTCCTGAATGTGTTGAAGGATGTAGGCATGACCAGCATCAAGCCGATCAACTTCAAAGGGGTCGACATCGTGCCCCTTGAATTCCTGAAAGCCGTGCTGCCCGAACCATCCTCCCTGGGCGAGGGTTACAAGGGACAAACCTCTATTGGTTGCCAGATCAGGGGCGTGAAAGACGGTAAGGAACGGACTTATTATGTCTGGAATAACTGTGAACATGCCTGGGCGTATAAAGATGCCAAAGCTCAGGGGGTAAGCTACACCACAGGTGTCCCGGCCACCATCGGGGCGATGCTCGCGCTGACAGGCAAATGGTCGGGCCAGGGGGTGTTCAATGTCGAAGAGTTCGATCCCGACCCCTTCATGGAACAGCTTCCGCCATTCGGTCTGCCCTGGCACGAAGAAGTGGATAAACCCCTGCCGGTGGAGAAGAATCCTTAGACCTTTCGACTTTTTACCCTTCTTTATAAGCCAATGGCCATAGATTTTCAAAACATACCCTCACCCTGCTTCGTACTGGAGGAGGAATTGCTGGACATTAATCTGCAGATACTGAATCTTGTGCAACAGGAAGCAGGGGTGGAGATCATCTGCGCCCTGAAGGGCTATGCCATGTGGAGTACCTTCCCGAAGATCCGGAAGTATCTCTCCGGCGCTACCGCCAGCTCGCTGAACGAAGCCCGCCTGATCTACGAGAAGATGGGCCGGGAAGCACATACCTACGCACCTGCCTATCGGGATGAGGATTTCGATGAGATCCTCCGGTATAGCCGCTATTTGTCCTTTAACTCCCTGTCGCAGTACGAACGTTTTCTCGACCGGGCGAGAGCAGCCCGTAAGCCGGTGAGTATCGGCCTGCGGATCAATCCCGAATATTCGGAGGCCGAAACCGACCTGTATAATCCGGCCGTGCCCGGTTCCCGCCTGGGAATTACGCGCGACCAGCTGGGTGATACCCTGCCTGAATCGGTTGAAGGACTGCATTTCCATGTGTTGTGTGAGAACGACAGCTTCGCCCTGGAGCGCACCCTCGGGCACGTGGAAGCCACCTTTGGAGACCTGATCCGGCAGGCCAAGTGGTTTAACATGGGAGGCGGCCACCACATCACCCGGAAAGACTATGACGTAAAACACCTGGTGGATCTGTTGCGTGCCTTTAAGACACGGTATCCGAATCTGGAAAAGGTGATCCTGGAACCCGGAGAGGCTGTCGGCTGGCAGACCGGCTACCTGGTTTCAACCGTACAGGACATCGTTTATAACAAAGGGATTCAGATCGCCATGCTGGATGTGAGCTTTTCCGCCCATATGCCCGATTGTCTCGAAATGCCCTATAAACCCGATATCCATGGCGCCACCGAACCGGTGCCCGACAAACCCGTTTACCGCATGGGCGGAAGCAGCTGCCTGGCAGGTGACTATATGGGAATGGGCGACTATAGCTTTGAGAAAGAACTACAGATCGGCGATAAGGTGGTGTTTGATGACATGATCCATTACACCATGGTGAAAACAACCTTTTTCAATGGCGTCGTGCACCCGTCTATCGGTATCGTAAAATCCGACGGCGAATTTGAACTGCTGCGGCAATTCGGATATCATGATTACATGAAGAAGCTGTCCTGATCACATGAAGAAGCTGTCCTGATCA
>JAWLDT010000075.1:2828-6831 GCA_041686485.1 Bacteroidales bacterium
ACATGAAGAAGCTGTCCTGATCACATGAAGAAGCTGTCCTGATCATTCCTCAACATAGTGGATTTCGGTATCCTGGTGAGCTTGTTCTTTCCTGCTTTGCCGGCGGAAGTATGACCAGAGCCAGCCGGTGATAAACCCCACCAGGAAAATTACCAGAAAGACCAGGAAGCCATAGCCTTCAATATGTAGTCCCAGAAAATTGAATTTAACAGGCTGCCAGTTCTGAATCACAAACAACAGTACAACCAGGGCGATGAGGCCATTTACCAGCCAAAACCAAAAGTGGTTCTTTTTCTTTTCCATAATACTTCCTTTTACAGTATGCTCAAAAATACGTAATTTTAACCGGAATTTTAGCCCCCAAAAGGGAACTTTCTTATTGCCTGGTCATGTTTTTCGTTTTGCATGACGGTCAAACAGGTGATTCAGTAATCCAAAGCGGCAGCCGGTTAAACCGGTGCTGATAGTTGTTATTAAAATCAAAATTGTATGATGCGGGTTTTTTCTTTATTGATTGTTTGTACCTTGATGACGCTGCCTGACCTTCAGGCAGGTGAACAATTTGTCTTTTCCCGGGACTCTGTTATTTCACGCCTTCAGCAGGATATTTATACCCTTGCCTCTGAGGAATTTGAGGGACGCGAGGCCGGTACGCCCGGTGAACATAAGGCAGTGTCCTATATTGAGTCTGGTATGATGGAAGCCGGGCTGGAGCCTTTGTTTGACGGCTCTTATCGTCAGGAATTCCCCTTTCCCGGTGAGTGGGTCTGGGGGCCTGATAACCATCTGACC
Organism: Bacteroidales bacterium; assembly: GCA_041686485.1. Taxonomy (GTDB): domain Bacteria; phylum Bacteroidota; class Bacteroidia; order Bacteroidales; family UBA7960; genus PUPG01. The sequence continues at coordinate 3,621 of JAWLDT010000075.1, forward strand.
TATCAGGACAGTACCTTTGAGCATGGGTTGGATTATTATGCCCTGCCCGGCTCAGCCAGTGGTGAATTTTCCGGCTCATTTGTGCATGTCAATTACGGTCTGACCGATATGGATGATACGGAAGGGTACGAAGATTATTGTGACTATGCCCTGGTTGGAGACGTGGAAGGCAGCATCCTGATCATGGAATTTTTTCTGCCAGCTGAACTGGATTCTCTTGTTGACATGTCGCATGCCCGTGTTGCCAACCAGAAGATCAGGCTGGCAAGCGAAAAAGGAGCCGCCGGGATCATCTTTGTCAACACGAAAAGCGGTCATGACGATCCGCCCATCGACCTGCGGGTGTCGCGACGAGCCTTTGACATTCCGCTTTTGTTTGCAAACGAACACGTGTTGCATCATATGATGCGGGACAAGGATGGCCGGATAACGATGGAAGTAGACCTCGACCGTGAAGAAAATACCGCCACCAATGTAGCCGGCTATATCGATAATGATGCCGATTACACGGTGGTAACCGGTGCCCATCTTGACCATGTAGGCTATGGTGGGCAGGGTTCCCGGGAGCCCGGCCTTCATGCTGTCCATTATGGTGCTGATGACAATGCCAGCGGCACCGCCGGCGTGCTGGAAATGGCCAGGAAGGTGCAAGGATCAGATCTGCGTAACTACAACTACCTGTTCATCACCTTCTCCGCGGAAGAGAAAGGGCTTCTCGGTAGCCGGCATTTTGTCGACAGTGAAGCCTATGACATGGACCGGGTGAACTACATGTTTAACCTGGATATGATCGGCCGGCTGGAAGAGCACACCCTGAGCCTGATTGGCACAGGCAGCTCCCCGGCCTGGGATGATTTGATCGATGACCATGCACCGGAGCATTTTACCATACGGAAACGGCCCGGCGGCCGGGGAGGATCCGACCACACGGCATTCTATATGAAAGATATACCGGTGATATTCTTTTTTACCGGCATTCATGATGATTACCACCTGCCCGCCGATACCCCCGACAAGATTAACTATGAAGGCACGTACGAGATCCTTTCTCTTGTGGAAGAGATGATCACCACCCTTGACGGACGGGAGCGGCTTGCCTTCTCCTCAACCTCATCGGAACAGGAGCGCGACAGACCTTCCCGGTCGGATATGGTTACACTCGGTTTGATGCCGGATCACGCCTTTGACGGTGAAGGGATGCGGGTGATGGCCGTTACGGACGATAAGCCTGCTCATAAGGCAGCCATGAAAGAGGGCGATGTCATCATTCAGATCAATGATATGGAAGTGCGGGATATCTATTCCTATATGGAGGTGATGGGAAACCTGAATGAAGGTGAAGAAGCAGAGGTTTTGATCATCAGGGATGAAGAAGAAATCCTGTTAAAGGTTGAATTGTAACCTGCTTCATAACAAATCAGATAAAACTATACGCTCCGGGGGTGTATTGCTCTGATATACCATCTGCGGCGTGCAAAAAACAGGATTATGCAAAAGGTGAAAGTGGCTGTGATCGGATCGGGAAGCTGGGCAACAGCCATTGTCAAAACATTGCTTAACAATGTAGAAGAGGTGCATTGGTGGGTGCGGGAACCGGATATTGTCACCCACCTGAAGACGTACGGGCACAACCCCCGCTACCTGAGTTCGGTTGGCTTTGATATGCAGCGTATCCGGGTTTCCGGGGATCTGAATCATGTGTTACAACATGCTGATATGCCGGTATTTTGTATCCCGGCAGCCTTTTTAGATGCTTCCCTGGCGGGGATGGATGCATCCCTGCTGGATAATAAGCCGGTTGTGAGTGCCATCAAAGGCATTGTCCCCTCCTATAAATCCATCATTGCCGATTATTTTTACGACGTGTGGGGAGTACCCTATGAGCAGTTTGTGGTGGTAAGCGGTCCGAGTCATGCCGAAGAGGTGGCCCAGGAAAAGCTTACCTATCTGACCGTGGCTTCCCGTCGCCGGGTGAATGCCGCGGCTGTTTCCGGGCTGTTTGCCTGCCGGTACATCAAAACCTGTCTGTCTGAAGATATTATCGGTACGGAATACGCGCCGGTCCTGAAAAATATCATAGCCATAGCCAGTGGGTTAAGCTCCGGACTGGGGTATGGCGACAATTTTCATGCGGTACTCATCAGCAATGCGTTACAGGAGATCAGTCGATTTATCGATACGGTCAAGCCCAACAACCGGGACATCAAAAAATCGGTATACCTTGGCGACCTGCTGGTGACCTGCTACAGCCAGTTTAGCCGCAACAGGCGTTACGGCCAGATGCTGGCAAAGGGATATAGCCCGGATTATGCCCATATGGAGATGAATATGGTAGCCGAAGGCTATTATGCCGCCAAGTGCATCAAAGAGATCAACGATGCGTATGGCGTGGAAATGCCGATCACCGAGGCGGTGTACGATATCCTTTACCAGGGAAAATCACCCGCAGAGACCCTTAAAGCGCTGGAGGACAGACTCTGTTAAAATGGCAGGTAAGTATTTGCACCCGGCAACCTTTCTCTTGGTTCCTAAATACTTTAGAGATGTCTTTTTTACTCGAAAAGATTTACCCAAAAGTCTCTCGTTGTTGGTGCTTGTGTTTCTGAAATGACCATCGCGAAACTACTCGAACTCCATGGTGTCTTTCGTGGTGATCTTTTCGCAGTAATGGCATTTTAACCGGGTTTCCTCCTTATTTAAAACCGTGAAATAAGCGGCTATCTCTTCGAGGTTGGTTACACAGTTGGGGTTGAAGCATTTGACGATCCCGCGAATCTTGTCGGGTATCTCCACCACCTTTTTGTCGGTAACTTCAAAATCTTTGATCTCAATAATGGAAGCATGGGGAGCTACAAGCGAGATTTTATTCAGCTCTTTGTCGGCAAAATACTTGTTGCTGACCTTGATAAGCCCCTTTTTTCCGTATTTTTTACTCTCCAGGTTGGTGGCAAACAGCACCATGTTTTCAAAAACATCCAGTTTCAAGATGCGGATGACCTGGAAGACCGCGTTGGCAGGGATATGATCGATTACGGTGCCATTTTCAATGGCCGATACCTTGAGTTCCGTTACTTTTTTGTTCTTCATGTGTTTATGTTTGTGTTACTGTTTGTAATTCAGTGTTTTGTGACTTTGTACCTTTATCCAGGCAGAAGGAAGAAGTTAGAAATTAGAAATTAGAAATTAGAAATTAGAATTCACTATTCACCGT
>JAWLDT010000075.1:6931-9778 GCA_041686485.1 Bacteroidales bacterium
TTCACTGTTCACTTTTCACCATCTTCGCTATGGTTAAATGAGATCCAGGATGGAACTGATCAGCGCCTGCCGGACATATACGCCATTCAGCGCCTGTTCGAAATAGTAGGCTTTCGGGCTTTTGTCCACGTTGATGTTGATCTCGTTGACCCGTGGGAGCGGGTGGAGGATCCTGAGATTTTCCTTGGTATCAGCGATCATGCTGTTTTCCAGGATGTAGCTGTTTTTGATCCGTTCGTATTCCAGCGGGTCGCTGAAGCGTTCACGCTGGATGCGTGTCATATACATCACATCCGCGTGAGGGATGGCTTCTTCCATCTCTGTATACTGATGATAGGCCAGGTTATTCTCTTTGATATACATCTTGACGGAACTGGGCAGTTTGAGCTCTACGGGCGACACCAGGTGGAAGGTGGTGTTGTAGTTGCAGAGGGCGATCACCAGGGAGTGTATGGTGCGGCCATATTTCAGGTCGCCGACCATGGCCACGTGCAGGTTGTCGAGGCTGCCCTGTGTTTTCCGGATGCTGTAGAGGTCGAGGAGGGTTTGTGTCGGATGCTGGTTTGCTCCGTCGCCGGCATTGATAATGGGTACAGGAGAAATTTCTGAGGCAAAGCGGGCACTGCCTTCAACGGGGTTACGCATCACGATGAGGTCGGAATAGTTGGCGATGGTAAGAATCGTGTCCCGAAGCGATTCTCCTTTCTTTACACTTGTGTTACTGGCTTCGGAGAACCCGACAATTTTTCCGCCCAGTCTGTTAACGGCGCTTTCGAAGCTGAGCCGCGTGCGCGTGGAAGGTTCAAAGAACAGGGAGGCGATCACTTGCTGTTGCAGAATGTTTTGATGTTTCTCAGGTTGCTCCTCGAACTGTTTGGCCAGATCCAGGATGTGCAATTGTTCTTCCTTGCTGTAATCGTTGATGGATACCAGGCTTTTGTTTTTCATGTTTTGATGTTTTGGCATGTTCTTATGGGATTTTGTACAAAAAGGCAAAAAAAAGGGGCTGAAGCCAGCCCCTTTTTGAATACAAATTATTTTTTGCAGCCGCAGTCTTTGCGGATCAGCTCCTTTTTCTTGAGGAAGTCGCAGACCAGGTTACATATTGTCGGGTCTCCAATTTCCTGGAGTTCATACTCAACTTTCACGACTGGCTTGTCAATGTTCACCACACGTGAAAGGTCGATAGGTGTACCGATGACGACTGCATCGCAATCGGTGTTCCGGATGGTAGCTTCCAGGTCTTTGATCTGCTGGTCGCCATATCCCATGGCGGGCAGCAGGGTCCCGATGTTGGGATAGATCTGGAAGGTTTCCTGGATACGGCCTACAGCGTAAGGGCGGGGATCAACCAGTTCAGTGGCTCCATATTTCTTAGCAGCAACTGTACCGGCACCAATCTTCATGTGGCCGTGGGTAAGCGTTGGTCCGTCTTCCACAACAAGGACCCGCTTGCCTTTAAGGAGTTCCGGTTTGTCAACCTTCAGTGGCGAGGCACCGTCAACAACGATGGCACTGGGATTGATCATGGCAATGTTATCGCGGACGGCCTGAACACCTTCCGGGTGGGCGCTGTCAATTTTGTTAATCACGGCAACGTCGGCCATGCGGAGGGTTGTTTCGCCGGGATAGAAGTTCAGCTCATGGCCCGGGCGGTGAGGGTCGGTTACCGTAACCATCATGTCGGGCTTGTAGAACGGAAAGTCGTTGTTGCCACCGTCCCAGAGGATGACGTCAGCCTCTTTCTCTGCTTCACGCAGGATCGCTTCATAATCCACGCCTGAATAGATCACATTGCCCCGTACCACGTGTGGTTCATACTCTTCCATCTCTTCAATGGTACAGTCATGTTTTTTCAGGTCATCAATGGTGGCAAAACGTTGAACTTTCTGCGCCACGAGGTCGCCGTAAGGCATGGGATGACGGATGGCAACCACCTTCATGCCATGCTCCATCAGTGATTCGATGATGCGGCGGGATGTCTGGCTTTTACCGCAGCCAGTTCGTACAGCACCTACCGCAATGAGCGGCTTCGTGCTTTCAATCATGGTTTCTTTCGGGCCCAGTAGGAGAAAATCGGCTCCTGCGGTATTGACCTGGGAACAAACGCTCATTACTTCCTGATAGGAAATGTCGCTGTAAGAAAAGGCACACAGGTCCACGTCTTTTTCTTTTATCAGCGACGTAAGGTCATCTTGCGAATGTATCTGGATACCATCGGGATATAAGTCGCCAGCCAACTCTTTGGGGTATTTGCGTCCGTCAATATCCGGTATTTGTGCGGCAGTAAAAGCAACTACATTGTAGTTTTCATTGTTGCGGAAGTAGGTGTTGAAATTGTGAAAATCCCTACCGGCCGCACCGATGATGATTACATTCTTTTTATCTTGTTTCATAGACTATGGTTTTGGATTTTATTATGATTTTGTTAAGAATAATGTTATCGCAAAATTACGTCTTTCTGATATTTATCCAATTATTTTTAGAAATTTATGCATATAAATCACATATTCCTGGCTGGGAAGATCAATTGCAATCCCGCGAATGATCCATATGGTTCCTGGTTTTTTGTAATTTATATTATCATGGAACAGGAACCGCTTATGAAAGCATTACATGGAGAACCTTCGGTGGTTTTTTATGATATCCACATATAATTATTTTTATAGGACAATTTAAAATATTAATTTTTTTATTTAGGTTATTGGTCTAAGGCAAATGATTTATTATATTTGTGGCTCGCTCAAAGTGAGATTATTGTTTGTAGTTTAGTCCATGTCATGACTAAATGATATGTGCCACCTGTTAGATATGTGCCACCTGTTAGATATGTGCCACCTGTTAGAT
>JAWLDT010000075.1:9878-11220 GCA_041686485.1 Bacteroidales bacterium
GATATGTGCCACCTGTTAGATATGTGCCACCTGTTAGATATGTGCCACCTGTTAGATGAATCTCCAGGCTTATGAAGTTGATCAGTGAAACAGACCGTGGTCAGGAAATCAAGGATGCCTATTTATCCTATTTAGAAGCCTATACAAACAGGCGCTGGGATGATATGCGCCGGCATTTCACCGATGACATGACCATGTTTGGCACCGGTGTTGACGAGCTCGGTTTCGATGGAGAGAGAACCCGTTCCCTTCTCCGCCGTGAATTCTCGCAGTCACCCACACCCATGCAATATGACATACAAAGTATTGATGTATACGAGATTTCAAAAGATGTTGCGCTGTTGATGGTTGTCATGGATATATCTCTTCAGAGCCGGGATCAGGAGGTGATATGTCCGAATAACCGTACTTCTGCCATTATGGTAAAAGCGGATGGACAGTGGAAGCTGGCGCACGGGCATTGGTCGCAACCTGATCGTGACATCGATGTTGGAGAAAGTGTTCCTTACCGTTTGCTGATCCAGCGTAGCAAAGAGCTGGAGGAGAAGGTTGCCCGGCGTACCCGGAAGATCGAGGATCAGAAGGAAGAACTACAGAAGGTCAATATGACGAAGGATAAGCTTTTTTCTGTCATTGCCCATGACCTGAAGGGGCCGTTCAACAGCATACTCGGTTTTTCGGAAATGTTAAGCGATCAATTTGACCACTATGACCGGGATAAGGTTAAGGAGATGATTCATACCATCCATGAGCAGGCCTCCTCAACGTATGCGCTGTTGGAAAATCTCCTGGAATGGGCACGCTCACAGTCTGACATGATACAATTTACTCCTGATCGCATTTCCTTGTCGGAGTTGTTCCGCTCTGCCACAGATCATCTTACGATAATGGCCCGTGACAAACATATTTCCCTTGTCTGTGATGCTCCTGATCATCTGTATGTGCATGGTGACAGACGTCTGCTGGAGTCCGTCCTTCGGAATTTGCTTCACAATGCCTTAAAGTTTACAGATTCCGGCGGCAGGGTGAGTCTAACTGCTGAAACGAAAGACAGCTCCGGGGTTTTAGTGGCAGTACGTGATAATGGCCCCGGCATCCGGGAGGAGGTGCAGGAAAAAATCCTGAACGGAGCCAACGGTCAGTCTGTAGCCAGCCCTTGTAAAGCTGGTGGTACCGGTTTCGGTCTGATGCTGTGCCGTGATTTCCTTGCCCTGCATGGCAGCCGCCTAACCATCGACAGCCGGCCGGGGGAGGGGAGTTGTTTTTCCTTTCAATTGCCGGCGACGGGTTAATTCCCCAGCAACTTCACCGAAAACAGCCATTGCCCCTGCGGCTTTTCGCC
>JAWLDT010000076.1:0-11025 GCA_041686485.1 Bacteroidales bacterium
TTATTCAAGAGCGCAGGAGACGTTTATCGTAACCGGGTCATTGCCGTTATCCTCTCCGGTATGGGGAAGGACGGCGTGCCGGAAATGAAAATGCTGAAAGACCAGGGCGCCATGACTATAGCTCAAAATGAAGCCTCATCCATTGTTTTTGGAATGCCCGGCGAGGCAGTCCGAATAGGAGCCGTTAAAAAAATATTACCATCCGGGGAGATCGCATCATTTGTCTCAAACATCATAAAAAAACATCCTGATGATGTATAACAATATCCAAATAAATTTTCAAAACCATTATGTGCTTGCTGTTGAGGACTCTATGGTGCAAGCCAAACGCCTGCAACGGTTTTTTGATGAGAATAACATCAACGCCACCATTTGCAAGACTGGTGTAGAAGCCCTTGAGGCTGCAAAGAACAGGAAACCTCTCCTCATTATCAGCGACATTATCATGCCGGAAATGGATGGATATACGTTTTGTTCCAAAGTAAAAGCAGATACTGAATTGTCCGATGTGCCTGTCATCCTTCTAACTTCACTCGGTGATCCGTTGGATATTATAAAGGGCTTGCAGGCCGGAGCGGATAACTTTATCACCAAGCCTTATGATGATGACTATTTGATGACACGCATCAACTACCTGATCGCCAACCAGCAGGTACGCCAGATGGACTCAGATGATGCCGGTATCGAAATTGTGTTTCAGGGCCAGAATTTCCAGATCAATTCTGATAAGAAGCAAATTCTTAACCTGTTGCTATCGGTATATGAAGCTGCCGTGAACCGTAATGAACATCTTATTGAAGCCAGGAGGGAACTGGAAAAGTCCAATGAGGAACTTCAGGCTGCCAATAAAGAACTGGAGGCATTCTCCCATACAGTATCTCATGATCTAAAGTCGCCACTTAACAACGTTATGGGGTTTGCTGGGTTGTTACAATCGGATTATGATAAGATATTAGATGACAGGGCAAATGCTTACCTGGAAAATATTATCCACTCAGCAGGCAACATGACTATGTTAATTGAAGATCTGTTAGCTTTATCCCGTTCGGCGAAAGCAAAGATTTCTCCGGAAGTTGTAAATATCAGCGACATGGCACGTTCTGTTGTAAACGAGCTACGGGAGGTTAGCTATCAGGGTGAATATACAATTCATATTGAGGAGGATATCATGGTCAATGCAGACCCCGGCTTAATGCGTGTTGTGCTTACCAATTTGATTGGTAATGCGCTAAAATACAGTCAGAAGAAAGATAATCCGGAAGTGACCATTGGGCGTAAGCAGGGTGGTCAGCAAACCGCGTTCTATATTCAGGACAATGGAGAAGGTTTTGATATGAACAAGGCAGATGATATTTTCAGGCCTTTTATCAGGCTGCATGTCAACAATGAATTCCAGGGCACAGGCGTAGGGCTGAGCACGGTGAAGCGCATTATTGACCGTCACGGGGGTGCCATCTGGTTTGATTCAGCCCCCGGTGAAGGCACCACGTTCTACATTGCCATGAACGGGCAGTGATCGTCAGAAACATGTTGACAGACACCCCCGCCCCCACCCCCGGTTTTTGTCCGGGGTGGATGCGAACGGATGTTGTCAGCGTGGGAGAGATCGTTGCCTGCCACAACCGGCAAAGAATCCAGACCCGGACCTTTCCAAATGCCCCTGATTGTTGTTCGAAACAACGTTATGGCAGGCTCTAATCGATGATAATGCGTTTTACTGCCTTTCCGGTACCGGTTTCCAGACTGAAAAAGTACGTTCCCCGAGGCAGGGTTCTTACGTTGATTTGTGCCTCCGTGAGTTTACCGGGAACGGCATAAAGCGTTTCCTTCTGCTGAACCCTGCCGAGAAAATCATAAACTGTCAGTTGCGCTTCCTGAGAGTCCTGTAGTGTCAGCCTGACGGTCAGCATATCAGATGCGGGGTTAGGGAATGCGTCAAAGAATACAGCCGGAGCAGGCTCTGAGGTGTTCACGGGGTCTACAAGGGTGATGCTGGAATCGTATTCGCCGGAAAATTCCTCCTGGTTTCCAAGTTTATCCCTGGCCACGCTGTAGAAGCGGTAGGTGCTTCCATATTCGCCCTCAAAAATACTATTTTTGTGCCATGTATCCTTCTTCCATACCACTGGTGCTTCCCCATCTTTAGAATAGAATATGGAATAAGTAGCGATACCGCTGTGCGTATCCTCACCGTCCCATGACACAAGAAAGGTCTCCTGATCGAAGGTTGCCGGCAGCATTTCTACGGCTGTTGCCGGGGCCTGAAAGTCCAGCCGGTTTATCCACCGGTTGGTCAGGATTGGCTCATTCAGGTCAAACACAATGGATGCCCGGGCACTGATTGGGTGAAGGTGCCCCAGCTCTTCCAGCGGACGAATGGAGTAGGATACAAACCCTTCTCCTTCGGGTGCTTCGATGTTGGGAGGCAGGAAGCCGCCAAACGGATCCTCGGTCAGGTCCATGGTTTCAGGATCCAGCGAACGAAAAGTCCAAAGTGCTAAGCCGTTAATGGTGTCAAGGCGTGCGTTGATGCGCAGGATGATGTTTTTGTCCGGGCGCATGTCGATCTCTTTTGTGAATGCCTGCTGGCCGGGCGGAACATAGATGATGCTGTCTCCAAAACCAATATCTCCCAATTCGAAACTTGCCATGTCAAAACTGTTCAGATCAAGGCTGTCGGTGATGAACACCTCCTGGGCCGGGGCTGTCGCATCATCCTTATTTTCAAAACGGATACGATAGGGATAGGTTACATCCCTGAAGTAATAGTTACCTTCTTCGAATCCGGCAGGTCCTGTAATATCATTGGGGTCAAAGGAGTTAACAGCAGATATATTCGTGGCAACGGCTTCATCTGATTTAAACAACCGCTTGCATTCTTCAACGGCTTCATAGTTTTCATAAATATTAGCGGCAAGCGAAAGGATCCCCTTGGTCAGGGTATAGGCTTTCACCCAGGGGATTTCGGAACCCATATCCCACACACAGTCAACGGCTGAACGTGTAATGGACCAGAAAACACTACCCAGGGTGGCGGAGCTCCGGTCAAAATTCAAATATAGTTGTGAAACCGATACCACACAGGTCGCACCGGGAATTTGGTCGGTGATAAGATCGACCAGACCGGTTGTCAAGGCCTCCAGTTGTGCCCATCGCACGCAGGAGTCGTAGTCGCTGCTCCTGGTTATATCCAGGTAGTCGCCGTCTACCCAGGTAACGATCCGGAAGTTTTCAGGTGATTTAACACGAATGGTAAAACTTCCGGTTTCTGAAGCCGGTACGATGGGCAGGAACAGCGGGTATGCCCTGGCATTGAATGGCGTCCCGTTCAGGCTGTCAATGGGAAAATAAAAAGGAACAGAGTCCAGCATAATCTGGTATATATCTTCTTCCATTTCCGGCAGGGTGATATCACGTGAGCTGAAATCCATCTCCAACCCCTCGATGTCGGATATGACAATCCAAAACGGTACGATAAATGCATCGTTATTGCCCTGGTTGCTATATTGTACGGTATAGGTTTGCCAACGGTTTACCAGTACCACGGAGCTGCCGCTTATCTGGACGTGTATGTCCGGTTCTGTGGCTTCTTCGATGGCAAAGCCACCCTCAACCACCAAAGGATCAGCATCAGGAAAGTCGATCCGGACAGTTCTTATGCCCTGCGGTTGATCATGCAGGTTAAATAGTGCCTTCAGGCGCCCCGGGCCTTCCATGTAGATGGTATCGGCATGGATGGCCGCTTCCCCGGCAGCCTGAAGCATTACCCCATTGGCACCGGATAAGCCTCCTCCGCGAACAGTTATGGTTGCATAACCCCCATTGCCGGCGCTTGCCGGTATGACCGATTGCACGCCCCGGATGCTTAATACTTGTTCAAGGGTGTCGCTGCCATTGCTGTTGGTCGCGATGAGTTCCACCAGGTAATCATCAGGCTCATCATACGTATGGGAGGGGTTAACCTGGCTTGTCACGCTGCCGTCACCCAGCGACCATTGGTAGCTGGTTCCGAGTTTGCTGTTGTTGTTAAATGTAACAAAATAGTTATCCTGCAACATATAGAAGGAAGCGAGAGGCTTGGGCCCGTTGAGCCACAAGGGGGTACTGGGGTTGCTTTCAGTATCCAGAAAGCGAACATAGATGTTTTCAAAATAAGGAAGGGTGTCCATATTCCAGGTGGCAGTCCATGTCTCTGTGCTCAAACCTGCCATCGGGCCGCTGAATATGTCATCTGTGTTGTTATCAAACCAATACTCCCACTTGCTGAGCGTATGACCCGGACGCCAGACAGAATGACTCTCCGCCGGTCCGGTGTTGCCCGCCGCATCCCTGAAGCGGAGATTAAAACGGGTGTAGGGCCTGCCGCTTAAGGCCTCCAGGGGTATTGTTGCCTGCAGGTTCAGGGTGTCGGTTGCATCAACTGCTATTTCCACCATTTCTTCGAGCTGATCGTCAAACCAGTATTCGTAATTGCTGATATGATGTCCGCTTCGCCATACCCGGTGAGAATGCGTAATGCCCGGGTTGCCGGCAGCATCCCGAAAACGGATGTGAAAACGTGTAAAGGGTTTGTTGTTAAACACGTCAAGGGGTAGTGCTACATTCAGATACACGGTATCCGTGGCATTGGTGGTAACAACCGTTTTTTCGTCAACAAGGTCATCAAACCAGTATTCATAAGATGTAACAACCGGTCTTGCATTCGACATACGCCGGCTGTGGATGGTGCTCCAGTGTCCGTTAGTATCCAGGAACCGGATGTGAAAAGCATGTTGCATGCCTCCCGTAAGCTCACCGGGAGATATGCTCTCGTTAAGCTGAAACGTTTCAGTCGGGCTTATGGCTATATACGTGCGGTCTTCATAATTGTCGTTAAGCCAATACTCATAACCCTTGATCATGGCAGACTGAGACCAGGCAACAAAACCTGTAACGATCAGCCAGGTAAATAATATGGTTCGTTTCATCGTTCCGGATGTTATATCAGTTAGTGTTCCTGGGCAGCCACACCGATCTCGACCTGTATGTTGCCGTCGGCATCAATCGATCCGGAAATGTTCTTGCTGAAAATGTGCGGAATAAATGGAACAGATCCTTCCTTGAAAGGATAAGGGCCGCCATAAACCCCAACGGGTGAACCGTCTGTGCCTGTGTATAAGTCCGGGTTCTGAAGATGATAGTCATCATCATACTGGAAAATGGAACCTTCCTGTGAAACAAAAAAGGTTTCGGGATCCACATCATTGTAGTTGTTGATGTATTGGTTATTGTTGCCTGTATAGGACGCATCAAAAAGAAATACATTGTTGGAAAAAATGTTCCCGCTGTTAGAGGATGTAAAATTGGGATTGGCTTTGGACACATTGTTTCGGACAACGTTATTATGACCTAAATAAATCAAATACGAGTTCGCCTTCAAGGCAATGGAGTTCTCCAATAATGCATGATTGATATTCCTGAATCTTGAGAAACTGAAAACACAGCTGGTCAGCGTAAGCCCTGTAGTATTCTGGGCAAGAAACTCTCCCTCGGAGGTAAAAATGCACTCAAGGAATACCGTATTATTACTTGGGTTAATAGCGGGCAAAGTTCCCGGAAAGTTTACTGCGCCATCGATGCGACAACGTCTGAACATGACATCATCCACCCCCTGGTCCTCCAAAAAGTTGATGCCGCCTGTAAAATACAAGCCTTCAAAATAAGTATTGTCAGCCCCGGTACCAAGAACAATGTCGCCTGAAACAATTGTGCTGTTGCTCGCGGCGGTAAATTGTGGGAAATGACCGGCACCAAAAACATAAATGGTTTTTACAATGGTGTCGGGTTTTGCAAACATCCCGCCCGACAAGAAAATGGTGTCGCCGGGGGCGGCCTCAGTATAAGCTTGCTGAAAGGCTGTTGTGCCTGTAAAATGATGAAACCCTTCTGCCTTATGTAAAGCGGCAGATTGCTGAGCCTGTGAACAGGGAATGAAACTAACCATTCCCAATGCGATTAGAATTACGAATCGTTTCATGATGGTTTGGGTTAAAGATTATTGTTGAATCAATGAAAGAGGGGTATACGACGTTCCCGTTCTTCCGGTCAGGTTAGAAACAGTTTTTACTTTACAGATGTGTGGTTAAAAATCCGTGTATTGGCTAGTTGGTAACCCCTTTTGGCAGAGGCTGGTGGAAAATCCCTGTTCGTCAGCTGTTTAGTTTGTCGGCAAACGCGAGGAGAGAGGAGAACAAACAGGCAGAGCCAGGTATTATAATTGTTGCTTCTGTGAACGCAGACACCCGGCCCGCCCGAACCTCCGTCAATGGAGGAATACTTTGGCTGTAAATAGTAGGGTATGTTTCATGTATAGTACATCATTTAGGTTGAAAAGTCATTGAACAACCGCGTAAGTTACATCTTCTTAGTATTAAAACCAAAAATAGTTGCTTTTTTGTAAAAAATCTTGTCTGGAAGGTGAGAGGCTTTGTTTTCTCTACAAGGGCTAAATCAGGGGGATCCGTTCTGGAAAAACGGATATTGTCTGTGAAACACATCCTTTATGCCGTCTCCCGGGCCATAAAAGGTTATTCAGTATATATATAAATAAGCTTCTTTTTGATTCCCTTGTATTTCATGCTGAATTTTTTCTTTATTATTGCAGTATTCGATTGGATGTTTAGATGTGTCCAACACAGCATGTACCTGAAACCTTTACATGTTTGAACCTGACTATTGCCCTGTAAATCAAATACCCGTACAACATAACCAATCACATCATGGAGAAATCAGCTGCTATCGACCTGAAAAAAGAACACCAGGTAACGCTGGAAACACCGCGTTACAAATACAGCTTTATTGCGAAACTGTTTTTTGCCGGGATGGATCTTGTTGCCGGCCGGAAAAACAACCTGCCCAAGGCCAAGCTCCTGGAGATTCTGGCCAGCATCCCTTACCGGGTCTGGGAGATCAGGCACTATTTAAAGCTAACCCGGAAGTTCCGGAACATGGAAAGGGTCAAAGAGGTCAAGAATGTTGTTGACTGGGGTCGGGATGCCCAGGATAATGAATACACGCACCTTCTGGTGATCCATGAGAAGATGAAAGAGGATGGCATGAAAGAACGCTGGTTTCTGAGCCCCTTTGTCACCTTTTTTGCCGTGCTGTCGTACGTGATCATTGCCAAAACCATGGCGTTCTTTAGTCAGAAACGGGCTTTCCTGTTCAATGCTGAGTTTGAGAATCATGCCGAAGGCGTGTATGCCGGTATGGTGGCTGATAATCCCCAATGGGAGGAGCAAAAGGTTGACAACGACTTTGTCAGACAGTATGCGGATGCGGACACCTGGGCCGATGTTTTCCGTCGCATCATGCTGGACGAACGCGATCACATGAACCACAGCTTTGAGTTTTGCGGCAAACCCGGATTTGTTCAGAAATATGAGGGCATGCCCGAAGGGTATGAAGCGCCCAGGCTGGCTGTTCCGATTAAGCAGGCTTAATCTTTTAGATGCACAATATATCTAAACTGGATAAGCAAAACCCACCATGCCCGGTCAGCGGGACTTCCCCGTAGTCTGTTTGAAACATGGTTTTCTACTGCGTACCGGTCATAATATTGTAGAAACCACAACTCCTCTTCGGCCCGACTTCCATATCGGAGATGAACCTGTAACCCTGCCCCGGATCAGGGGCCTTTACGAGGTTTCTTTTTGTTCAGACTGCCCTCCCCCATTCTCACCATAGGAATTAATCAGTTCGATCGTCCGCTCTTTGGTGTCACGCAGGAACCACTTTTTGTATTCGAACGGGATGAAAGCGGATTTTACCCCGTTGATAACCAGGTCCAGGATGTTCTGGGGTGTCAGGTTAAACGTTTTATAGCTCTGCAGGTATTCGTCGGTCATGGTCGTATAGGTCACCAACCGGTTGTCGGTATTCAGGGTGACGCGCAGGCCGAGGTCCAGGTAGAACTTGAACGGGTGACGCTCAAGGGTTTTGGCTGCCTGGGTTTGTACGTTGCTCGACAGGCACACCTCCAGTGGTATACGGTGATCATTGACATAGTTGAGCAGGTCGCCATCCTCTTTGAGACGGGTACCATGCCCGATGCGGTGGGCACCGCAATAATGCAGGGCCTGGTGAATGCTGTCGGGTCCATAGGCCTCACCGGCGTGGATGGTTACATTGATATTGTTCGACAGGATGAGGTTGAAAGATTCCAGGTGGTCCCGGGCAGGATAGTTGTATTCAGCACCGGCCAGGTCAAAGCCTACTACACCACGGTTCTTGAAGGCTACTGCCAGCTCGGCCATCTGCATGCTGACATCGGTGGAGATGTTGCGTATACCGCAGACAATCACACCACTCCGAATGCCAAAATCACGTTCTCCGTCTTTCAAACCTTCTATAACCGACTCCAGAATAGACGTTACCGGAAGACCCTGCTGGGTATGCAGGATAGGCGAATACCTGACTTCAAAATATTTCACGTTCTCTTTGGCATTGTCTTCCACCAGCTCGTAAGCAGCCCGGTAAAGGGCCTCTTCCGTCTGTAACACCTTCAGTGTAAGCTCAAACGCTTTCAGGTATTCGTCCAGTGAGGCATGCGTCTTACCGGGTTTAAGCTTTTTGATCAGCTTGTCGGTAGTGTCAGCACCAATGTCAATGCCGTTCTTTTCAGCCAGATCAAGGATGGTTTCAGGCCGCAGGGAGCCGTCAAGGTGCACATGCAGGTCTGTCTTTGGCAGCTGCTCGAAAAACTTCCTGTCATAAGGCTTTTTCGGATGCTTCAAATCAATATCGTGACTGTAATATTTTTCTTCGTATTGCATAGGGTTTTTGTTTTTGGCTTTAAACGCTAACGCGCTTTCAGTGTATGTTTTGTTAAATCACTGTAAAAGTGTAGTTCGGTGTTCTTTGTTCTTTGTTCTGCTGTAAGCTCCTCCCCTACTCTTCTCTCAGATCTCATCCCTCAGCTCCGTTAACGTTCACCGTTCACCGTTAACTGTTTTCTGTTTACCGTTTACTGTTTACTGTTTACTGTTCACGGTTTACTGTTCACTGTTCACTGTTCACTGTTCACTGTTCACTGTTTACCGTTTCTGACAGGTCAAGCCCTGTCATTACGGTAGCTTCCCAGGGGGGAAGTGTTTGAGGCCGGTCAAGCCCGGCCTACACAGCTCCCAGCTCCTGTTCACTGTTCACTGTTCACTGTTCACTTCTTCCTTCCAGCTTCCAGCTTTTTTTCTTCTACGCTGGTTCCGGCCAAAGGTTACACAAACCTGCGCAGTATCGACTTCACACTACCCGCATAACCACCACCAAACAGGTTCACATGAACCATGAGGGGATAAAGGTTGGCGATATCCATGCTCTGCTGCCAGGATGGTTCGAGTGGATAGGCGTTGTTATAAGCCTCATAAAAAGGGTCGTTGAAGCCGCCAAACAGTTTGCTCATCGCCAGATCCATGTAACGATGGCCATAATAGACGGCCGGGTCAATGATGACCGCCTGGCCCTGGTTCCCCACCATGTAATTGCCGCTCCAGAGGTCACCATGGAGGAGCGCCGGAGGCTCTTCAGGGAAAAAGTCAGGTATCCGGGCAGCCATTTTATCGAAGAGCTTTACCATCTCCTGACCGGCTTTTCCCTGGTCGCGCGCCATCTTCAACTGGGGATCAATACGTTCATTCACAAAAAATTCCGGCCAGGAATCATGGTAACGGTTTTGTTGTGTCAAGCTGCCGATGTAATTGTCATGGTCAAGGCCAAACTTTCCTTCCGGAGGTTGATTTTGATGCAGCCTGGCCAGCCCATCGCCAAAAGCCTCCCAAAAATCAGACTGGCGTGTGTTTTCATCAATAAACTCAAGCACGAGAACGCTGATGTCCTGCGCAACGTCATGACCGATAACTTCCGGGACATACACGGCATCCGCTTCTCTTAGGATCTGCAATCCTTTTGCCTCTACCTCAAACATGCCCGGATATCGCCCGGCATGGTTGTATTTTACAAAATACCGGCCGGAATGCGTATCCACACGATGGGCATCATTAATACAGCCACCCCCTATGGCAGAAATCTTCTTAATGACCTCCTTTTCCCCGGTATACGCACTGATGACCTCCTTCACTTTTTCCTGGATCGTTTCTGATAGCATGTTGTATGATTTAAATATGACAAATGGTTGTATGATTTAAATACGACAAATGGTTGTTTGATGTGTCCTGTTTACAGGTTAAACGATTGTACCACCTTATATATTGGACCTTGTGGTTTGAGGATGCTTTCAAACAGAATCAGGGAGTCCATGGTCACCTTCCCGAAGCGAAAGTCCCGGTATTCTTCTATCATGTCGTCCAGCGGTTCCGTATGTCTGATTTGTTTGATTCGTCCGATCGTCAGGTGGGGTATAAACGTAGGTTTATCCGGCTTATAGCCCAATGGTTCCAGTTGTTTGTTCACCTCATGATACAGGTTTTCCAGCGGGCCGGCTTCCCTGAATCCCAGCCAGATAACCCTTGGCATACCCGGCTTTCCAAAGGTGCCGCACCCCTGTATGATCACCGAAAAGGGATCGCTTTTTTCAACCGCCTTCGTCAGGGCTTTTTTGATATCCGGTTCTTTCGCTTCCGGTGTATCGCCAAAGAATTTCAGGGTCAGATGCAGGTTATCCGGGTGCACCCATTTGATACGCTCTCCGGACAGCACCTCCCGAAAATCAGTTATACCCGCTTCGATGGTTTCCAACGCCGGTATCTTTACCGCACAAAACAAACGTTTCTTTGTTGACATACCTTTTTTATATGCTTTATCACAAAAATATGTTGTGCAAAATAATAAAAGATATTAGTTTTGCAAACCATCACAAACGGGGAATTAGCTCAGGTGGCTAGAGCGTTTGACTGGCAGTCAAAAGGTCACCGGTTCGAGTCCGGTATTCTCCACCAACGCCCGGAGCATCATTGTTCCGGGCTTTTTTGTTGGTGAACAGTGAACGGTAAACAGTGAACGGTGAACAGTGAACGGTGAACAGTGAACGGT
>JAWLDT010000077.1:0-7232 GCA_041686485.1 Bacteroidales bacterium
CAGCACCTGGGCTGCGTTCCCGCAACATGAAACTGAGACCTGGAAGCTGAGATCTCACCGTTATGATGAATATTGAAAAAAACACCAGAATTGTATATTTTTACATAAACAGCATAGAGTTATATTTGGAGTACTATTAGTATCTTTATACATTCCAATCAAAAGATCAAAACCTGCACAATAACTGAACAAACATGTACTATTTATCCAATTAACATTAAAGACGATGAATAAAACGATCATTTTAACCCTGTTGGCGGCAATTCTGCTGGCCGGTGGCTGCCAGCGGCGTACTGTAACACGTGTAGACACCGATCAGGCGATTGACCTGAGCGGCCGCTGGAATGATACCGACTCAAGGATGGTGGCCGAAGAGATGATTAACGATGTACTGAACCGCCCCTGGCTTAACAGTTTTGAAGAACAGCATAACGAAAGGCCGGTGGTGATTGTAGGCGATGTGTTAAACCGGACGCACGAACATATCGATGCTGAAACATTCATCCGGAATATGGAGCGTGAGTTTATTAACAGTGGCATGGTCCGTGTGGTTCAGGATGCTGAGTTCAGGGAACAGCTACGCGAAGAACGGGCCGACCAGCACGAGTTTGCCGACCCGGAGACTATCGCCGCATGGCGAAAAGAGGTAGGTGCTGACTTCATGCTTACAGGCACCATTAATTCCATTGTGGATGAATACGGTCGCGAAAAGGTCGTCTTTTATCAGGTTAACCTCGAGCTGACCGACATGGAGACCAATGAAAAGGTGTGGATCGGTGAAAAACAGATCCGGAAAACCGTCCAAAACTGATAAACTGATCCTATGTTTCTCAGGCAAAGGTGTATGTTGACTCCGGAACGACTTTCTGGCCGGAAAGCATTCGTTGTGGCCATTGGATTTTTGGCAATGATCCTGAGTCTTTCCGGCTGTCGCACCTATTATCAAAAGCAACAGGATTTTCACCGGCATTTCGAATCCGGCAATATCGTCGCAGCTGCCGGGGAGCTTGAGGATGACAGCCGGGCTGATCGCCGGAGAAACAGGCTGCTTTACCTGATGAACCAGGGGGTTGTCGAGCAAATGCTGGGAAACTATCAGAAGAGCAATGAGTATCTTGAACAGGCGTATGTACTGGGGGAGGATTACCACAATGATCTTACCAATACAGCCCTGACACTGTTGGTTAATCCAAAGGTGACAGATTACAAGGGCGAGCCATTTGAGTTACTGATGATCCATTACTACAAAGCCATGAACTTCATTCAGTTGGGCGACATGGACGCTGCCCTGGTTGAATGCCGCCGGCTAAACATCAAGCTGAATGCCCTGGAAGACCGCTATGAGGGCGATAACCGGTATCGCCGGGATGCCTTCATCCATAACCTTATGGGTATCATCTACGACGCCTCGGGCGAATACAACAATGCTTTCATCGCGTATCGCAATGCGCTCAACATTTATGAGGAGGACTATAAGCCCCTTTACGGAATAGGGCCTCCGGAACAGCTTAAGGCTGATCTCCTGCGCGCCGCTTACCGAACCGGCTTTCATGACCAGGTAGATTTCTATGAGAAGCGTTTTGGAATGGATTTTCATCCGGCGATGGCATTGGAGGCTGGCGGGGACCTGGTCTTTTTCTGGCAAAATGGCCTGGGACCTGTAAAAACCGAGAAAAGTCTCAACTTTACGCTTGTGCGCGGTCAAGGGGGGTCTATGCATTTTGTGAATAATGAAGCCGGCCTCTCTTTTCCGGTATCTTCCTCACAGCGCGAAAGAACCGGTAGCCTTGGCGACTTGCGTGTCGTCCGTGTGGCATTCCCGGAATACACCCAACGCCAACCGGTCTATCACTCCGCCCTTTTGCGATCTGGTGACCATACCGTACCCTTTCATTTGGCCCAGGATATCAATGCCATCGCTTTCCAGGCCATGGATGACAGGATGTTCAAAGAGATGGGCACGGCCCTGTTGCGGCTGGCTCTTCGTGAAGCTACCGAGCAACGCATCCGTAAGGAAGATGAAAACATTGGTGCCCTCTTTGGTCTATTGGGTGCTGTCAGTGAACAGGCAGATACGCGCAACTGGCAAACCCTGCCACATAGTATTCTCTATACCAGGATACAGCTCCCTGAAGGACCACACACCCTGGAACTTGAACTGCAACGTCCTGATGGAAGCACAGCACAAACAGTGTCACTGGATACTACTATCAAAGATGGTCAGACAAGCTTTGTGAATTTTCATACCCCGCACACCAAATAACAAACAATTCCTGACGCCATTATAGCCAAAGCATACAGGGAGCCCAGGGCCGAACAGAGCCATGGTCAACCATTCCCGGCAGTCTTTTGTTTTCTTGCCAAAAACCAAAAGCCAACGGCAAACCCAAACATAATAATATCTAGACCTTTAGACATTTCGAAAATTTCGACATTTCGACATTTGAAAACCTGTTGAGATGAAGAAACACGGAGTGGTATTGGCTAAATGCCTTCACCGCCCTCCATTCGTTTGGCCTCATTCCAGAATACATCCATTTCATCAAGATTCATTTTTTTCATGTTTTTGCCGGCTTTTTTGGCCTCTGCCTCCAGGTACTCAAACCGTTTAAAGAATTTTTTGTTGGTTCGTTCGAGGGCATTTTCAGGATTGACATCAATAAAGCGGGCATAATTAACCAGTGCAAACAGGAGGTCTCCAAACTCATCTTCGATCTTCTGTTTAGAAGCCCCCTCATCCACCTCTTTTTTCAGCTCATGCAGCTCCTCCTGCACCTTATCCCACACCTGATGCGGTTCCTCCCAGTCGAACCCAACACCCTTCACCTTATCCTGAATGCGGTATGCTTTGATCATGGCAGGCAACGATGGGGGAACACCGGAGAGGACACGCTTTTTCCCGGTTTTAAGCTTTATTTTTTCCCAGTTGTCTTTTACATCGTCCGCTGAAGTCACTTCGACATCCCCATAAATGTGGGGATGTCTGTTGATAAGCTTTTGACTGATGGTTTCCAGTACTTCAGTGATGTCAAAGCTGCCCTTCTCGGAGGCTATCTTTGCATAGAAAACGATATGCAACATCAGGTCGCCCAGCTCTCCTTTTAGTTCTTCCATGTCATTATCCAGAATGGCATCAGCCAGCTCGTAGGTTTCTTCTATGGTAAGATGCCGCAAGCTTTCCATGGTTTGCTTTTTGTCCCACGGGCATTTGTTCCGCAGGTCATCCATGATATCCAGCAATTGCTGAAACGCTTTGAGTCGTTTATCCATTGTATATGGTTTTTGTCAGTTTTATAGTCAGAAATGCAGGCATTCGTCCTGTCAGCAAGTATGTCCTATTTTTATCTTTATGGCCGGTCAGCTTTTGTCAGAAACATCTCAAAATCGTATAAGAAAGCGCCGGCCTTTTGGGCAAGCTTCTCATCAAAACTATAAGCAGCATCGATCATTGGTATGGCACGCAGGCTGCTTATCAGCGTGTTGAAGGTTTCTGTGTCAACCGGTTCTTCGCCCTGCTGTACAAGCATCAAAAAGTCGGGCGCGGGTGACACGTCAACCAACAAGTCCTCCGTGCTTTTGTTCGACACCAGGTAATGGCTTGTCATGATTTTGGGGTCGTGACAGGCATACACGGAGAATTTCCCGGATGAAGGGGGTTCTTCTTTTACTGGCTGAAAGTCGGGAAGTCGTTTGAGCCCGATATGAAGGTGGTTGTTGATCAGCCAGCACAAGCGATAGTCTTTTTGGGCTGAAAACAGTCCGATGACACTGAATTCAGGTGTGAATGTTGTATGTAATTTCCGTTTTTTAGCCATGAACAACCCTTCGGAATAATGTGCCGGTATCCTGTTGCAAAAGTAAGGTTTGATGGGGAACAATCAAAGGAGGAATAGTTGTATTATGTATTATAGTGGGTTATCCTGTTGGATCAGTTGTTCCCAGGCCTGTCGCGCCGCGTGTTGTTCTGCCTTTTTGATAGAAAAGCCCTCACCACGGCCGGCGAGATGGTTCTCTATGATCAGTTCAATACTATATGATTTACCCTTTTTCCCGTTTTCTTCTGTTTTAACGGTTTTAAAGGCGACATCTTTTTTCTCTTTTTGCGCCCATTCGATCACCTTGCTTTTAAAGTTGGTATCACTGACCATTAGCTGGTCAATGTCGAGATGGGTTTGGATGATCTGTTTGATGATCAAATCTTTTGTAAAGCTGTATCCTTTATCGATATATACGGCGCCAATGAATGCTTCAAATGCATCCCCGGGAATGGAGGAACCTGGCATGCCACTGTCTTTATGAGCCTGAATAAGGTTGTCGAGGCCAAGTTTCTTGGATAGGGCATTCAGGTTGTGCCGGCTGACGATCCGGGAGCGCATCTCAGTCAGGAAACCTTCTTCTTTAAAGGGAAATTTTTTGAACAGGAAATCGGCAACGACAGCCCCTAGTATGGCGTCTCCCAGGTATTCGAGCCGCTCATTGCTATGTTTGAAGCCGTTGTTGATGCAGGGAGCCACTGACTTATGACGGAAGGCCAGTTTGTAGATGGCCACATTCTTAGGGGAATAGGAAAAAATGTTCTGAATGGCTTCCGCCAAAGCCTGGTCTGACGTGCTTCGTTTTCGCCGGATAGGATTAAAAAGGCGCAAAGTTACAGGTTATTGTTCAAACTTCTTAAATGCCAGACTTGCATTATGTCCGCCGAACCCAAAGGTGTTTGAAAGCGCCAGATTCACGCGTCTTTCTTTGGCTTTATTGAAGGTGAAGTCGAGCTTATCGTCTATCTCGGGGTCCAGGTTAAAATGGTTGATGGTTGGTGGCACGATATCATGCTTGATAGCCAGGATGGTGGCGACAGCTTCTGCTCCTCCGGCTGCTCCCAGCAGGTGTCCGGTCATCGACTTTGTTGCATTGATACTGATGTCATAGGCATGTTCACCAAATAATGACACGATGGCTCTGGGTTCAGCAATGTCGCCCAAAGGGGTGGAGGTGCCGTGGGTATTGATATGGTCTACGTCGGATGGTTTAAAACCGGCATCGCTCAATGCATTTTCCATGACCTTAATCGCGCCAAAGCCTTCGGGGTGCGGACTTGTCATGTGGTAAGCATCGGCAGACATACCGCCGCCAACCACTTCTGCATATATGTTGGCTCCCCGTTTACGGGCATGCTCCAGCTCTTCAAAGATGACGGTGCCGCCACCTTCACCCAGTACAAAGCCATCACGATCTTTATCAAAAGGACGTGAAGCTGTTTTGGGGTCATCATTGCGCACGGAAATTGCATGCATCGCACTAAATCCACCTACACCGGCATCATTGATGGCCGATTCTGAACCGCCACTGATGAACATATCTGCTTTCCCCAGGCGAATCAGGTTGAAGCTGTCTATCAGTGCGTTGGCAGAAGAAGCACAGGCTGATGTCGTGGTGTAATTAGGACCACGAAGGCCGTATTTGATAGAGATGTGGCCGGCAGCAATGTCAGCGATCATCTTGGGGATAAAGAAGGGGCTGAAACGTGGCGGGCCATCACTTTTGGCATATTCAGATACCTCCTTCAGGAAGGTTTCAAGACCCCCAATGCCACTTCCCCAGATCACACCGATGCGGTCTAAGTCAAGCTTATCCAGATCTAGCCGGGCATCTTCAATGGCTTCTTTTGTGGAAATCATCGCGTATTGCGTGAAAGGATCGTACTTACGCGCTTCTTTACGTTCGAAATGATCCTGGATCCGGTAATCTTTTAGCTCACAAGCTATTTGGGTTTTAAACTGTGATGCATCAAACTTCGTTATCATATCGGCACCACTTACCCCATTTATCAGTGACTCCCAAAAATCAGACGTGTTATTGCCTATCGGGGTCAATACGCCAAGCCCGGTAACAACCACTCTCTTGAGTTCCATTCCAATCGATTTTGTTTAACATGTTAAACAGAGCCCACATGGGTCGCTCGCCTGCTATGCGATGTAACCAGACATGTGGGCTCTGTCCTTAAAACAACATCCTTTTGTTACTTGTTGCTATTTTCAATATACTCAATAGCTTCACCTACCGTGCTGATTTTTTCAGCCTGGTCGTCAGGAATAGCAATGTTGAACTCTTTT
Organism: Bacteroidales bacterium; assembly: GCA_041686485.1. Taxonomy (GTDB): domain Bacteria; phylum Bacteroidota; class Bacteroidia; order Bacteroidales; family UBA7960; genus PUPG01. The sequence continues at coordinate 6,111 of JAWLDT010000077.1, forward strand.
TCAAATTCCATGATGAGTTCTACAGTGTCCAAAGAGTCCGCACCCAGGTCATTTGTAAAACTTGCTTCGGGTGTTACTTCTTTTTCATCCACACCAAGCTTATCAACAATGATAGCTTTTACTCTTGTTGTAATGTCAGACATGGTTTTTCACTTTTTTGTTAAACAGGCTGCAAAGAAAAATATTAAAATCGGTATAAACAACTTTTTTGCTTTGAATTTTGTTTAAAACACTTTAATGCACTGATATGCAGCAATATGTGTGCCGGCCAAAATTAGCTACTCCACACCTTTTCCCTTGCTTTTATTGGTTTCTATTACGTCTCTTATGCATTTCCGGCCGGCTATTATTCCAGCATAGACACAAATATAATGAAAATTCTAATACAGTTGGTCTTCGAACATCAGGTATATTTTGATGATATTTGTTGGTTTTCCAGCAGGGCCTGTTCGATAACCCGTGGGTAATGGTAGTGTTCCATTTCCTGAATCCTGGAAGCCAGGCTCTCCGGAGTATCATCCGGAAGTACCGGAATGGCTTTCTGAAAAAGGACAGGGCCCTCATCATATTGTTCATTTACCAAATGGATGGTGATACCTGTTTTTTGGGCACCTGCATCCAGAACGGCCTGATGAACATGGCGGCCATACATGCCTTTTCCGCCAAAATCAGGTAGCAGGGCCGGATGAATGTTAAAGATCCGATCAGGGTAACGGCGGACGAGAAAGGACGGGATCAGTTTCATATAACCCGCCAGGACGATAGCATTAATGGCATAAGCATCGAAAATGGCTGTAACCTTCTCCGGCTCCTTCCACATTTTCCCGGAAATAACCTCAACGGGTATGCCGGCCGCCCGCGCCCGCTCTACCACATACGCGTCCGGATTGTTGGTTACCACCAGCGCCACCCCGATCGAGGGGTGTTGTTCGAAATAGCTGAAAAAAGAAGCCGCATTCGAACCGCTCCCACTGGCCATTACCGCCAAACGATATGGGTTTTTTTCTTTTATGTGGTTATGGTTTTTCAATTGTATGTTATTTCGTGTTTTGAAGCGTTATTGCATTGTCTAATCTCTTCCTTCCAGCTTCCAGCTTCGAGCTTTTTTCACCGTTCACTGTT
>JAWLDT010000077.1:7332-10840 GCA_041686485.1 Bacteroidales bacterium
TCAATATAGGAAGCCAAAAAGCCAGACAGGGATTTTGTTGCTATAACCATATTCAATATCATCGGCAACGATATATGCATCATGAATACCTGAAATTTGTTTTGAAACTTTACTTTTACCGCCCAGCTCAAAAGTAAACCGCCCATCTACAAGAAAATCTCCTTTTTCGGGGTATTGTAGTTTGTGCGAAGCTTTAAGCTGATTGGCAAAAAATGTTTCCCTTACACTTCCTTTTTGAACGGCTTCCCCTGCCAGGGCATAGATTAAGTTGGTGTTTTCCAGCAAAACCTTATCCGGTTTTTGAAGTTTGCTGATGCCGTATGCCTTTTTATGTAACTGAATGGTAAGATGGCTTTCTTCCAGGGCGTACAGATAGGAAAGGAGTGATTTTCGGGTGATACCAATCCGTTCGCTGAGTTTGGTGATGTTCGGCATAAATGGTGCTGATTCGGAAATGATTTGTAAAAGCTGTTTTACCCTGGCAATAAACGCTGTTTCGACGCCCCTGAGCACGGGCAGTTCTATTTCCAGTATCATACTGATCACTTCGTTGATCTTTTGGTGATACATCAACGGAGCTTCATTGTAGAAGGGGTAATACCCGTTTTTCAGGTATGCAGGAAAATGTTCGAAGACTTTCAGATGTGCCAGTATTTCTTCAGATCGTTCGATATGCGAATGAAGGATTTGCTCCAGCGAAAACACAGGCAGATCCATTTTCAGGTTTCGGTTCAAATACTCCCTGAAAGAGAATCCCTGCATTTCATAGGCAATAGCGCGGCGGCTTAAATCGGCCCTTGCGGTCAGGATATCCAGTAATGAGGAACCCGTAAACACTATTTTCAGATCGGGATAATCATCATATATGTTTTTGATCTCTTGCGACCAGTTTGGATATTTGTGTACTTCGTCAAGAAAAAGGTATTGGCCTCCCTGCCTGACAAAATGATCGGCGAAATCAACAAGTTTATGATCGGCAAACCATAAGTTGTCCAGGCTGATATATATTGACCTGTGGTCGCGGGGCAGGTGTTTCTTCATATATTGCAGCAACAGGGTGGTTTTTCCCACCCCGCGTGCACCCCTTATGCCTATCAGGCGTGCATCCCAGTAGATTTTGTCCATGATGCCACGCACGAAGGTCAGCGGGGTTTGCTTCACTTTTTGGTGCGATCGTTCAAAAAGAAACTGCATAGTTTGTTTATTCAGATAAACAAAATTACAAAATAATGTTTACATGAGAAAACAATCTGCGAGCTTTTTCACTTCTTCCTTTCCTCAACAGCAATCGTTGCCGCATCCAACAGTGACTCGGCCGACAACGGTCCCCCCACGGCTTCCTGCATCCATTTCCGTGGCGGCAGATCGCCCAGGGTGAAGATCCTTTCGATCTCTGTGGCAAAGTCCTTCCCGCGGAGCTGTTTTTCGATCTGGAATTCGATCAGATGTCCCAGCGGATAAGCGCTCAGGTACAACGGATAGCTGATCATATGCGAATATATCCCAAGCACCGGGGTGTTTTCAACACCGATTACCGGCGCGAAATATTTATTCCAGACATCCATGGCGATGTCGATGGTCTTCTCTTTAAGATCAGCGGGCGTGGCATCCGGATTTTTATACATCCACTGCCATACATACATATCGACCAGCGATATGCCCATAATCTCCCAGGTGCTCCACAGGATATCCAGAATATGATTCTGGTCACTCATGGGGTCATCCTGGTTGATGCCCAGCATCTGCAGGTCGCGTTTCTGAAAGATGAACGCCAGGGCTTCGGTGAAAGCCGTGTTTGGCACGCCGGTGAGCATGTAGTGATCCACGTCATGGAGGCTCACTGTTTGTTCTACGTTATGCCCCAGCTCATGGGCAGCCACATTGAAGCCGTTATAGTTCATTCCTTCTTTGGGAATGCGGGTGCGCAGGTGCGATTTTTGGGAGCGCATCTGGCCGCCCCAGGCATGTCCGGCGCCCCTGGCACCTTCGATCACAATGCGGTCGGCGAGTGACCGGGCGCGTTCTTCCGAAAACCCTATGGTGGTCAGCAGGTGAGGAAGGTCCTTCTGAAGGGTATCGGTATCCGGATATTTCTTTTTGACGATCTTGTCAAGCTCCTCTTCCGAAATGCCGCTGCGCCCTTTGAACCCATCATACCAGATGTCGAAGGGCTCCAGGTCCCTGCCAAGCCGTTTGCGAATGATGGCTGCGACATCTTTGAGTACAGGTGCGCTTAGCAGGGAGACGAACAATGATTCTACCTCATCCGCGTTCATTTCAAGGCCCCGGTTGAACGCCCGTTCGATATAGGTGGGCTCGGAAGGGGAGTAGGGGTCGGCCTCCCTGTGTGCGCGGAAGTTGTTCAGCAGGTGTTGATAGCGAATATCCTGTTCTTCATGAGCTGTAATGGCTTTGTCGCTGTCATACACCTTGTTTGAAAAGGGATTCCAGTTTAATTCATCGTTGTTGATAACCTCTTTGGGAATGCTTTGGTCGACAATCCGAAGCATGATCTGGTAAATCATTCGTTGTTTTTCCAGACCTTGTTTATCATCGTTGTAGTTGGCTTTAAGCTCATCGCGGAGGCCCCAGTGGGAGATCAGCCGCAGATGGCCGGGAAACAGTTTTCTTCCCTCGCTATTCAGGAGCTGACCCATGATGATATTGTATCCGGAAACATAGTTGTCGGCATCAGTGTCCACCCGTGAGATATGCTGGTTGACAGCAGCCGGCACCCGTTTGGTAAATATGTCGCCCATACGCGCATAGGCCCACTCGCGGCGGTTCCAGTCTCCGCCCTGGCTGTTTTTTTCTTCCAGGCTGTAGAAAGGGAAGTTCAGGATGGTCAGGAAGGCAATCCTGTTATCGAAAAGGTCGTCTTCTACATGAGCTTCCGGGGCATAGGCGCCAAACAGCAGGTCGACGGGTTTTACCGGTCCCTGCTCCAGGTGCATGGGCTTGAGCAGCTCCAGGCGTAGCTGGTTAAAATGTCCCCAAACAGTTTCGTAGTTGCGCGACAGGGTGTCAAACAGCTCCCGGCGACTCGCCTCCTCACCATGATAGTGTTCCAGGCAGAATTCGCGGAATGCCTCCGCGTCCCCGTCATCCTTTTTCCATAGCGACGCCGCCTGTTCCACGCCTCGTCGGATCAACGTTTCCCGGTCATCTCCGTATTTTCCTGTTAATGATTTAATGATTGATTCAATCGTTTCTTTGCCTATCATCTTACTATTATTTATATTTTTATAATTGTTTCATCCCTCCGGGATTCAATGTTGCTGTTTTGTTTCTTGCAGAAGCTCGCGGATGTTTTCGCTGATGTTCGCAGATGACCCCTTGGTTTACTGTTTGCTCAAACTGTTGTTTTTTAGCTTATTTAAGCTGCCCCTATCTTCAGGGCGCACGGGTACGCAGCTCAAGTGCTAAGACTACCACCATATCTCTTTTTCAATTAGCGGGTCAGCCGAGGTCACGCAGCCCAAGTGCTGCGTCTACAACTGGCCTTTTT
>JAWLDT010000078.1:0-10370 GCA_041686485.1 Bacteroidales bacterium
CCCCGCCGGGGAGGAATACACCTTCACCGCCACGGAAGACCGCGACCTGGTGGCCAACTTTGCCCTTGCAACGTACATGGTTACATTCGATGTGATAAACGAATATGATGAGCCAATTACGGATGCTGTGATAACCATGGGAAATATAGAGAATGACGCTGGTGATTATGTGTTTGAGGATATAGAGCCCGGAGAATATCCATACACAGCAACAGCAGAAGGCTATAAAGAGGTTACAGATACGATAGAGGTGATAGACTCAGATCTGTCGGTGGAAGTGACAATGGAAACCGATGATACCGGATTTACCTTTGCAGACCTGTCAAACGTTACAATTTACCCAAATCCGGCTGATGATAGACTATTTATTGAACTGGACAATGAAGGAGATCATTCAGTAACCATCTCGTTGATAAATATCCATGGTCAGGTAGTCAGGTCTCAGCATGTCAGTGACCCAGGTGTCACCAGGGTGCGTTTGACTATTGACGATTTGCTGCCAGGGATGTATATGCTAAGGATTACTGTTGGGGACAGATATCTTATTGAACGTGTCATTCTACGGTGAACGGTGAAAAAAGCTGGAAGCTCGAAGCTGGAAGCTGGAAGGAAGAAGAAAAAAGTGAAGGAGTTGGGAGCTGAGAACGGTTCTAATTTGAGTAAATATGCGCAACAATTTGTGTAATTTGTGGATATTTTACAACAAATAAATGGTGAACAGCCAAAAGCCGGAGAGTCAAAGGATTATTCCCTGACTCTCCGGCTTTGTGGTTAATATAGCTGGTAATACCCGGAATAGTTACTTCGGATAAGTGCAACTATGGGGTATTATATAACACCCTGGTCGATTATGGCATCGGCTACTTTGATAAAGCCGGCAATGTTAGCGCCTTTCACGTAGTTGATATGGCCGTCCTCTTCCTCACCATACTTTCTGCAGGCATCATGAATGTTCTTCATGATCTGATGCAGTTTTTCTTCTACTTCTTCAGCGGGCCAGTTGAGTTTCATGGCGTTCTGGGTTTGTTCCAGTCCGGAAGTGGCCACGCCACCGGCATTAGCCGCTTTACCCGGGCCATAGAGGACTTTAGCTTCCTGAATTACTTCAACGGCTTCTGCAGTACATGGCATGTTGGCTCCTTCGGAGATCACTTTTACGCCATTATTAACCAGTTTTCTGGCATCTTCCTCGTTCAGCTCATTCTGAATGGCACAAGGCATTGCAATATCAACCTTTTGCTCCCACGGACGCTTTCCTTCGAAAAATTTGGCATTGGGGAATTCATAGGTGTAGGGTTTTACGATATCCTGGTTAGAGGCACGAAGCTCGAGCAGGTAGTCGATCTTTTCGCCAGAGATGCCATCAGGGTCGTAAACATAACCATCAGGACCACTAATGGTTACTACTTTGGCGCCCAGTTGGGTCGCTTTTTTGGCGGCACCCCATGTTACATTACCAAAGCCGGAAAGTGCAACGGTTTTACCTTCCAGTTTTTCGCCCTTGACTTTCATCATTTCTTCGGCAAAAAAGACAGCGCCAAATCCGGTTGCTTCCGGGCGGATCAGGCTACCACCCCAGTTACGTCCTTTTCCGGTGAAGGTACCTGTATGTTCACCCACAAGCTTTTTGTACATGCCATACATGTAACCAATCTCACGGCCGCCAACACCAATGTCGCCCGCAGGAATGTCGGTGTTCGGACCAATATATTTATATAATTCTGCCATGAATGCCTGGCAAAACCGCATAATCTCAGCTGGTGATTTGCCTTTGGGATCAAAATCACTTCCACCTTTGGCACCCCCCATCGGCAATGTCGTCAAGCTGTTTTTGAAGATCTGTTCAAAACCAAGAAACTTGAGTCCACTCAATGTGACACTCGGGTGAAAGCGACAACCACCTTTGTAAGGACCAATAGCGTTGTTAAATTGTACACGATAACCTCTGTTTACGTTTACATTCCCCTTGTCATCAACCCATTGAACTTTGAAGGAGATCACCCTGTCGGGTTCGGTTATTCTTTCAATAATGTTTGCAGCCTGATATTTGGGGTTTTCGGCCACCACATCGATGATGGTCTCCAACACTTCCCTTACTGCCTGTAAAAACTCCTTTTCGCCTGGATTTTTGCGCTCCAGGTTGGCCATTATCTTTTCGAGGTTCATAATAGATGGATTTAATAATTTGTAATTATATGTAGTGCTGTTAAAAAATTATCAACACAGGGCGAAATTAGCCCTTATTTACATATTTAACAAAGGTTTTTGGAAAATTATTTACCTGGTTTTAATACGATACCTTCTTTCTTTCGTCCGTCAATTTTTACGACCATGGGGTTTTTAAATCGTACATGGCGTATAAAACGGTTTTCATAGACAGCCTCCTGTTTGTCAAGGTAGTCGACATCGTAATAACCTTCATTAAAATAGGGGTTGATGGTAAAATAACCGATATTAAAGGAGGTAAGATTCTGAAAGAAATGCGTTCCCTGGCTCGGGTCGATTTGAAAGTGCTTTAAGCCGCTTTCGACAATGAGCCTGGCACCCGATATTTGAGCCCACTTGACAGGAATACCCAGCCAGGGGTCATTGGAACCCCAACGGCCCGGACCGGTGAGGATATAGCCGTTTTCTTTGCCGGTAAACTGGCTGTTGAGCTGACTGATCATTTCGGCGATCTCCTTGGTGTAAGCGGAATCAAAAGCATCTGGTTTTACGTAGATAAAGTCATAACAAGAATCGATGATTCCGTTTCCGAGTGCATTATCACAGATGATCAGGGCATCTTCGCGGTTGTAACCGGAAATCTTTATGCGGTTATTTTCCTGTGTTTCAACAATCGGGCGTATTTGCAGGAAGTGAAAATGGCGGTTGTTCCCTTTGGGGACATCCAGGTTAGCAGAAAATTCTATTTCGACCTGGTTGTTCATCTCCCTTTGTCCAATGTCGAGTAATGTTTCCACGATGGAAGCCAGGGGAAAAGATTGGTTTTTTAATACGTTGGCAAAGTTGATGACCATGCTTCCCTGATCATAGAGCCCTTCCCTGATTATCTCGTCTTCATAATCGTATGTGGATGCAACATACTTCAGCGAGGATTGTCCTTTAATTTGTCTGATGCGGGTTTTGTTCAGGTTTATGGCATCATCGATATCCGGCCGGAACTGTCCGGGGTCCATGTTCAGGCTGTAAAACGCCCTTTGTGTGTCGCGCAGGGAAATCTCTGTGTTTGAAAGTTGCAGTGCTTTTTGGGGATATTTCGGGGAAAAACGTAGTGACTGGCCACCTTCGACAATGATCTTTCCGAGACCAAAAGCGATATTTGCCACACCGTCTTCATATTTCTCCGGCTCAATAGGGTAGAAGTTTACTGATCTGGCTACCCCTGAAATGGTCGGATAAAACATATTTCCATAGGAACGGCCGGAAAGTTCCTGGATCACCACGGCCATCTTCTCTTCGTCAATTACATTGGATGTTGCTTCTATATAGGCTTTGCTTTCTTTAAAAAAGACCGAAGCATATACACTTTTGACAGCCTGCTCCAGTTGCTCCATACGTACCAGATCGTCCGGATGATTGTTGGAGATCATGTATGTGGCGTAAACACCGGCAAAAGGCTGGTAATGGCTGTCTTCAAGGAGACTTGAAGAACGGACGGCCAGCGGGGATTTGAAGAAATCAACAATATCTTTAATATGTCCCTTCATCCCTGATGGTGAGCGGCTTTCAACGAACCGTTCCAGTACTTCCTCATCGCTGACATCTGACAGGGCAAAATCATACAATTCATTTTCCTCCATGAACTCATCAAAGACATCGGTGGTCAATACCACGGTCCGGGGTATGGAGAGGGTCACCGTATCCCATTCGTGCATAATCTTATAGCGGTTAATCACCGAATCAATAAATGCCAATCCGCGGGCTTTCCCGCCAAGCTGTCCGTCGCCCAGCCTGGTGAACACGGCATATTCATCCAGATGACTTGCGATGATACCCCGGCCCTTCGTGCGGCGATAATTGGCTATGGTGTCGATAAGGTAATTCCTGATCTCTTCGATACCGCCAAAATCATCCCGGCTTTTTTCTGCAAAGATGTTGGCAATAGAAAACAGGGCACGGGCCTTCAACCAGCGGGAGAAATGGTTGTTAGAAACATGGTATTCCAGTACCTTTGCGTCGACATTGGTGATCTTAACCTGCAGTGAATGCAGCTTGTTAGCCCGCCCTACCTCCATGCCGGTGTCGGGATCTTTGAACACAAAGTCCCCAAAACCGTAGTTTTCTTTGATATAATGTTTCAGCTCAATGAGCAGTGTCTTTGAATATTTATCAATAAAGCTGACATCAATGTCTTTATTGATGGTAGCGTTCCATTTTTGGGATGACTGAAGCAGGATGGGAATGTGGCTGTTTTTTTTCCGGATATGTTTGGCCAGTCGAACACCTGCCTGGTTATCTCTTTGACCTTTTCTTGTATAGCTGATATCTGAAATAATGCCGAGCAGGTTGTCCCGGTATTTGTTGTAGAATGACAGGGCTTCTTCATAGGTTTTGGCGAGCAGAATTTTAGGACGGGCCCGCATGCGCAAAGTCTTTCGGTGCTCATTAAGCCCCTCGGTCATCAGCTCGTTGGTTTGGTCAAAGATAACCTGATAAATGGTTGGCAGGTATGATGAATAATACCTTACCGAGTCTTCTACCAGCAAAATACCCTGGACGCCAACTTCTTCGATATCATGATCCGCATTCATACGGTCTTCCAGCAGCTTGATGATGGCCAGCAAAAGTCCGGCATTGCCCAGCCAGCTAAATACATAATCAATGGAGCTCAGGTCTTCATTCCGGAGCTTCAGGGAAACCTCCCTTGAAAAGTGGGTCAGCACCACGATCGGGATCCGCGGATAGCGTTTTTTTACATTTTTTGCCATTTCGAAACAATCCGTCTGACCTACATTCAGCATGGTAATCACCAAATCAAACTCCTTCTCTTTCAATAACCTGTAAGCCTCTTCCGCTGAACTGGCCTGTGTGAATTGTGGCGGGTACCGGAGGTTTTTAGAAGTGTATTCCAGGAAGATCTTTTCATTAATCCGGCCGTCCTCCTCAAGCATAAAGGCATCATAGTTACTGCAAATCAGCAGCACATTGATGATCCTCTTCTGCATCAGATTTTCATAGGAGATTTCCTTGAAATCGTATGTGTCAGTAGCGTACTGTTTATTGTACTTGTGTATCGTCTCTGTTGTCATTTTCAAATATTAACAAACAAGTTATCAATCAAAGAATTAAGCCTTGTCATTAAAATAAATAATAGAAGCACGTTTCTTTCCATCCATAATCACTTCCAAAGGCTTATTGAACCGCACATGTCTAACATATTTTTTCTCATGGACCACATCACTTTCCTGTAATTTATCCCAGTTGATATAGTCGATCAGGTCATTGTGTTTGACCGAGAAATAGCCCACGTTCATGGATATGACATTGTGAAAAAAGTGGGATCCCAGAGAAGCATCCAGGGGGAAATCTTCCATGCTCATTTCCACAATGATGCGTGCGTTGGAGATCTGTGACCAGTTGACGGGCACGCCGATAAAACGATCGCTGGTACCCCACCTGCCGGGTCCGATAAGGATATATTTTCTTTCTTCATCGGCCATTTTCGCATTGATCTCTTCAATTTCATCCCTGATCTTTTCTGTTTTCAACTTATCAAACCGCTCCGGTTCAATGTAGACGACATCATACAAATCAGTAATACGACCGTTGCCCATACCATTTTCACTGTACAACAGTAAGCGATCGTTATCGATTTTGTCGATGTTGATCTCGGTCTCGATGATATTCTTGATCAGGGGTTTTATCTGAAGCAGGTAGAAGGAGGCATGTCCTTCCCGGTTTTTGTTGAGATCAATGGCAAACTCGATTTCAATGGGCGTTCCCATGGATTCTGATATGATATCCAAAATCACTTCAATGGTTTTCGCCAGGGGGATATAATTGTATTTTAATATATTGGCAAAGTTTACCACACGGGGGCCGGCATCATTGATTCCGGGAATGGTGCGTTCGCTGTTGAAATCATATACGGAAGCGCAGTGTTTCAGTGTGCCATGTTTCTCTGCCTGGTCGATCTCCAGCTTTTTCAGTCCAGCATCTTCTCCTTCCAGCAGGTTCAGGTCCTTTTTCGTCATGTCAACGGCATAGAAATGGACTTGTGAGTTCTTGAAAAGTTCTTTGGGAGAATACATTTCCAATTGTGGGTGGATCGGCGAGAAGCGGTAGGTCTTTTCCCCTTCAACCACATATTTGCCCAGTCCCATAGCAATGGACGCAAAGCCTTCTTCCGGCTTCATGTAAGAATAGGGGTAAAAGTTATAGGATTGTGCCACACCACTAATATGCGGGTAATAATAGCCTTCATATTCATTTCCGACCACTTCCTGGATGATCACCGCCATTTTTTCTTCTTCGATTTTATAGTTTACGGCCTTAAAATAGGATCGCGCCGTGGGTGAAAAAATGGATGCATACACCAGCTTGATGGCATTCATGACTTGTTCCAGCCTTACCTTCAGGTCAGGATGATTATTAGGCAGCAGGAAGGTATTGAAAATGCCGGCAAAGGGTTGCATCAGGGAGTCTTCAAAAAGACTGGATGAGCGAATGGCCAGCGGTTTATCAATAACAGAGAGATAGCTTTTAAGGCGCTTACGTAATGTCGTTGTCAAATGGCCATCCAGGAAAAGCTGTTTGGTCTTTTCATAGTCTGTTTCACCATACACCTCATTATACAGGTGATTATTCTCAATGAACCGTTCAAATTCTTCGGTACCGATGATGGATGTACGTGGTGTGGTTATCCCGATATCGGGTATCAGCTCATTAAAATCAAAGTTATTGATGATCATATTGATGAAGGCAAGTCCCCGGCCTTTTCCACCCAGCGATCCGGGCGACAGGCTAACCACATTGGATTCATCCATCAGGGCCGACTCTTCATAATTGATGACCTTCCCTTTTTGTTTATCATGAATACATTCTTCGATGATGCTTACCAGATACTGTCTCAGGGCCTCCGGTGAATCAAAGTCCTCTACCTTCAAAGGCCTTATGCGTTTGGCTATTTGTATCTCACCACGAGCCATCAGCCAGTGAGAAAAGTGGTCTTTCCGGGCATGGTAAATGAGTGACTTTTCGGGGATGGTTTTCAGGTGTGTCTGAAACTCCTTCATCGAACGCGCAACGGCGATATCGCGTCGTCCGTCTGCATCTTTATAAACAAAATGCCCGAACCCCAGGTAATAATTGATAAAGCTTTGCAGGTCCTGCTTGAGGGTTTCCGAGTTTTTGTTGATAAAGGTAGATTGGAGCTCCCAGGCTTCATCGGCATTCTCCGGATCTGACGACTGCAACACGGTTGGCATGTTGGGCCGCATTTTTTTTGCGTATTCCACCAGCTTGAGGCCCGCTGCCGGGTCAAGCTCTCCGTCTTTTTCAAACTTTACATCTGAGATCAGACATAACAGGTTTTCCTTGTAACGATTAAAAAGGCTGACAGCCTCATTGTAGCTGGAGGCCAACAGAATCTTTGGCCGAACCCGCATCTTCAGCAGTTTATAAAGCTCATCGGTGTTAACTTCCTCGATCAGATGCTGGGTCTGTTCAATGACGATGGAATAAAGGATTGGCAGGTACCGTGAATAATACTTGGCGGAATCCTCCACGAGGAGGATGACCCTGACCATCCCGATCCGAATATCATTTTCCACATTCTGGCGGTCTTCGTTGTATTTGACCATCGCCAGAAAGACTTTGGAGTCACCATTCCATACGAATACCTTATCGATAGAAGTTATTGGGCGGGCGCCATCTTCAAACAGGGCAATATCGGAGTTGTTATTCAACAGCATGAAGATGGGAATGTTGTGGTAAATCTGCTTGATGATGCGCGATAATTGTATGGGGGTTGATTTTTCCACACCCATCATTACAATGACCAGGTCGAAATGTTTCTCCTGCATTTTTTCCAGGGCTTCTTCAGGCGTGGAAACACCGGTAATACGTGGTGCCGAGGAGAGATTCAGCTGATAATATTCGCCGGTCACCTGTTCAAAAAAACGTCCTTCCTGCTCAATGATATAGGCATCGTAAAGGTTCGCCACCAGCAGTATCTCTCTAACCTTGTACTGCATCAGGTCATGATAAATATCCCTGTCGGAGTTGTGTTTATTCAGGAACCTTTGTAATAGCTGGCGGCTCATGGCCGAATGTGTGCGCTCCTGCTGTTGATCTTCGTTTGTTCCCTGTTGTGGCGTTGCCTGTTTCAAAAATGACTTGCCAATCAGGGTGTTCAGGTGTCCGCTGATAAGGCTGCTCAGGTTATTGATAAGATGTCTCTCTTCGATGAGAAAAGGCCCTTCATCCTGCTCCGGAAAATCTTTCTGATAAAAAATTTCTATCGCGCCCTCTTTCCCGTCAATGGTTTCAAACGTCTTCCGCTGTACATGTGGCGTTTCCTTTAATCCCGTTCTGCTATAGTAAACCTGGTCGCCATATTTGATTTTTGCCAGCGTGTTGTCCGGATATTGCCAGGCAGGCGGAAGTGCCTTTACGATTTGCTGCAACATCTCCGGGAAAGGCTTTTCTTCTTTAAGAATATTGGTAACGGTGTGAATGGCACTAAGCTCTTTCAGCCTTTCCCGCTTTTCAGCAAGAAGCTTTCTGATCTCACCCTCACTAATGGTCAACGGCTGGTCCAGGTCTTCCTGATGGAAATTAGGGTCGGTGAGGCGGGAATATTGTTTAGGATGGTCCTTCATCTATTATCAGAATTTGGTATTATCATTTTTATAACATACGAAAATATTCAAAAAATACAAGATAGGTTGTTATTCTCCCGGTTTATTTTTTTGATGGCGTTACAAAAAATATATGACATATCCAAATAAACACCATAAAAAATTTCTTTTTGATAAAAAATGGTGCGCCCTGTAAAATGCCGTAACATTGTTTCACACAAAATGAATTACTCATCAAATAACCAAAACAATGGATGCACAGGTCAAAAAATTTATGGATTATGTGGAAGCCAAGAATCCGTCAGAGAAGGCGTTCCACCAGGCAGTAAAAGAAGTTGCTGATACCATTATTCCTTATTTGGAAGAAAATCCAAAATATAAGGCGGCGAAGGTATTCGAACGGATGATCGAACCCGAGCGGGTGGTCATATTTCGTATACCCTGGATAGACGACAAAGGAGATATTCAGGTAAACAGGGGCTATCGCATTGAAATGAACAGCGCAATCGGGCCTTACAAAGGAGGCATGCGTTTTCACCCCACAGTAGACCTCGGCGTACTGAAATTCCTGGCATTTGAGCAGGTTTTTAAAAACAGTTTGACATCCTTGCCATTGGGTGGAGGCAAAGGCGGCTCCGACTTTGATCCAAAGGGCAAGTCCGATGTAGAGGTCATGCGTTTTTGTCAGAGCCTGATGACAGAGCTCTTCCGCCATATAGGACCGAATACCGATGTACCGGCAGGTGATATCGGGGTTGGTGGCCGTGAGGTCGGATTCATGTTTGGCCAGTACAAACGGATTCAAAATGAGTTTACCGGCGTCTTTACCGGTAAAGGCCTGGAGTATGGAGGCAGCCTGATCCGTCCGGAAGCAACCGGCTATGGCGCTGTCTATTTCGCCCAGGAAATGCTGCGAACCATCAATGAAGAAATTAAAGGTAAAAAAGTAGCTATCAGTGGTTCAGGGAACGTAGCACAATATGCTTCCCAAAAGATTATTGAACTGGGAGGCAAAGTGGTAACCCTGTCCGACTCTAACGGTTATATTTATGACCAGGATGGTTTGGATGCCGAAAAGCTTGACTATGTCATGCACCTGAAAAATGTGAAACGGGGGCGTATCGGTGAGTATGCCGATGAATTCGGTTGTAAATTTGTAGAAGGTGTATCGCGTCCATGGCATGAAAAGTGTGATATTGCCCTGCCATGTGCTACTGAAAACGAGCTTAATGAAGAAGAGGCAAAAGCCCTGGTTAAAAATGGCTGTATCTGCGTTTCAGAGGGAGCCAATATGCCATCAACGCCGGAAGCGGTGGATGTGTTCCTGTCGAATAAGATCCTATACGGGCCTGGGAAAGCTGCTAATGCCGGTGGTGTTGCCACGTCCGGACTCGAAATGAGCCAGAATGCCCTTCGGCTGGGCTGGTCACGCGAAGAAGTGGATCAGCGCCTGCATAATATTATGATCAATATTCATAATACCTGTGTGACATTCGGTAAAGAGGGTGATTTTATCAATTATGTGAAAGGTGCCAACATAGGTGGATTTGTGAAGGTCGCCGACGC
>JAWLDT010000079.1:0-10291 GCA_041686485.1 Bacteroidales bacterium
AGACTGTTCGCCGTTTTGTGTTCACTGTTTACTGTTCGCCGTTCACCGTTCCCTGTTTATCCTGCCATTAAAATGGTTACCCCGCAAGTTACCCCGCAAGTTACCCCGCAAGATACCCCGCAAGATACCCCGCAAGATACCCCGCAAGTTGGGTTAGTTGGTAAAATGTAAGCTTCCCGGATCTTCGGCCATTTAAAATGAGAGAAAAATAAACCAAAATTGCCATTAACGGCTGGATTATTTCTAATTTTAAACGGCAAAATCAAAGACATGAAAAAGACAAGATTTTCTGAGACAAAGATTGTTATAATTAATTTAGCTCCGAACCTAACTTATCCAGTTAATCCTATCTGAGCCATGAACACCAAATCCCTGATCGCTGCCCTGCTTTTCTTCATGATGGCCGGAAACGTATTTGCCATGCAGATTTTTATAAGAACTCCAGAGGGTAAGACAATTACCCTTGACGTGGAACCAAATTTCACGATTGAAAGTATTAAACAAATGATCCGGGATAAGGAAGGAATTCCTTCGGATCAGCAGGTCCTTACCTTCGCAGACAAAAAATCCGTTCGTAACAAAAGGACAATAACACTACACCCTGGAGCCCCAGGCTCGGGTAAATAACCATCCATATGAATTATCGAATCAGAAAAGCAACAGAAGAAGATTTTCCAGCTATCCTGGAAATGATCAATGAACTGGCATTGTTTGAAAAGGCACCCGAAAAAGTGCATAACAGCATCGAACAAATGTGGGAGGAACAGGAATACTTCAACTGTTTTGTGGCCGAAACAAGCCAAAATGAAGTCATCGGCATGGCAGTTTATTTCTTTGCCTATTACACCTGGGTCGGGAAGTCCCTTTATCTGGATGATCTTTACGTGAAAGAATCCCACAGAAAACAAAAGATCGGAACGGCCCTTCTTGAAAAGATCTTTGAGGTGGCCAGGGCAGAAAACTGCAAAAGAATCAGGTGGCAGGTGCTTAACTGGAACAGCCCGGCCATTGAGATGTACCGGAAGATGGGCGTCGAGATCGACGATGAATGGCTGAATTGCAGCGTGGAAATCGACATGAACCAAACCTCGTCAGCTCCATAAATAAAAGATCCGCAACCCATCATTCCTGAGCAGTATGGCCTTCCCTTATAGTTGTTGCACAAGTAGGAACGATTAGTGTTACCAAATATTCAAATAAATCGAATACCACGAAACCAACCATATAGAATATCAATCACCCCTCTCCAAAAAATTGGATTAGGAGGAACATGAATAACGAAATGCAATGAATAAAAGCGAAATCCTCATAGTTCAAAGCCACTTTGGCGCCATTTTTGCCCTTATACCCTTTGAATGATAAATCAAAACCTATCAATAATGAAAAGCCATTTTTTATTGCTTGTTGTTCTGGGTATGGTTCTTCCGTTTGCTACAACCTCCTGCAACAAGGATGACGAAGCGCAGGAAAAACCCAGGCTTGGGGTTATCGAAATCAGGATGTTTGAAAACATTGATTCGGTACCCAGGGTTTTGCAGTTGCGCTGTGAGACACAGGAGATATTCCGTTGCTGCAACTGGCGCATTACTCATACGGCCAGTGTATCTGAAGATGTTATTGATATCAGGTTTAAGGATATTTTTGTTCCTGATGTATGCCTTACTGCACTCGGGCCGGCCACAGCCCAAATTGACCCTGGCTCTCTGAGCGAAGGCACTTATAACCTCAATCTTTCCGCCCCGGACAGCCATAATGGCGGCGAGTTGATTGTAAACGACGATTATTACAAGCTGAACTTCCCCCATACCAACAAGTTTGTTTTTCCGTACGACCAACTCAACAGGATCCCGGAGCATACCATATGGGGACATGTTGGTTACCACAGCGAAGACACTGAGCCGCTTGTGGAGTCTTTCATCGATGATCTCAGCGAACTGGGTGCGGAACCCGGTGATTACCTTACCGGTGAATACGGTTATTTCAGGATTTTGGATACCGGGGAGATAGAAACTTCTGAACACCACGGTTACCATTTGATTAAACCGTTCATTTTTGATTATCAGGAGGATATGTCAAGTGTTGAAGAACTGGTCAAGTACTACGGGCAAAACCATGGGGATGATCTCAACATCAGTGTCTTCACATGCAGTGGAGAAAGTTTCCTCAGTTGGACCTATTCCGGTAATGATGATTAAGATGGACAGGTATAAAAACAAACGCCTGTAAATCCATTGACATACAGGCGTTTTTAGTAGCGGGGACGGGAGTTGAACCCGTGACCTTCGGGTTATGAATCCGACGCTCTAACCACCTGAGCTACCCCGCCGGTTAAAGTGGTGCAAAATTAACAAAGAATTTGAAACCGCAAACCTGTTTCCCTATTTTTTTCGGAGCCGTTGATGACGCCGCATATTGGTTATCTGAGTCATCAGCAGCCCTGATATAACAATTAACATGCCGAAAATACGGCTTACGCCGATTATCTCCTGCAGAAAGAGGTAAGAGGCAATGGCCGTGACCACCGGAATGAGGTTGGCAAAGATGGCGGTACGGGCAACCCCGATGGCGCGAACGGCGGACGTGTAAAACATAAACGCCAGGGTGGACCCAAACACGGCCAGTGCAAAAAGAGAGGCGACAGCTTCCCACGAGGGTCGTATATGCACGAAGTCGCCGGCATCCATCACCAGAAAGACCGGCACGAAAAAGATGGCACCGAGAATATTCTGTATCCGGATGATGGTAAACGAGGAATATCTGACAGCCAGCTTTTTCAGGTAAATAATATTCACCAGGGCTGAAAAAACAGCAAAAAACAACCAAAAGATGCCCAGTGGAGAGGCTGTAAACCGGAAGCCACTGTCCATCACCATTACAATGACCCCAAAAAACGAAATGATAAACCCCAGAATGTTAATCACCGACAGTTTCTCCCTGAAGGCAACATACCCCAGGATAGGAGAAAATACCGGAATGGTGGCAATGATCACCGCCGCCACGGTAGGCGATACGTGATATACCCCAAAATTTTCCCCGATAAAAAAGCAAAACGGCGAAAAAAATGAAAGCAAGGCAAATGCTTTGTAGTCCTTCGGGTCGACCCGCTCCCCGAGTCCGCGAACCTTGAAGATGACCGTCATCAACACCGAAGAGATCGTCAGCCTGATCAGCATCACCGTGATGGGCGCATAATAGGTGAAGGCAACTTTTGTCCAGACATACGATAACCCCCAGAAAATGACGGCCAGGACTATCAGAATATAGATGGTTGTCGTGTGTTGTCGCTTCATGTGTATTTTTTTCAAAAGTAATCATAACTTGATTAAGAAAAATACAGGAAGATGTTTCTGTTTTTTGTATATTGCAGCTAAGGTAAAACGATACAGACATGAGTACCCTTAAAAAATTTACCATGGAATATGGGGTCAGGACGAGCCCAAAATTGCTTTATACAGCTATTTCCACGCCGGAGGGACTGTCCCGCTGGTTTGCCGATCAAGTGATACAGGAAGCGGATGACCTTTTTCACTTCCATTGGGAAGGTTCAGCGCAAAAGGCACGTATGCTGAAGTCTAAGGAAAACGAGTTTATACAGTTTCTTTGGCTTGATGAAGGCGTTGACCAGGGACACATGTGGGGAATGGAAATCGTCAATGACCCTCTTTCGGGAGCCGTTGCCCTTATTATCACTGATCATGCAGAAGCAGCCGACCTCGACTTCAGCCAGCGCATCTGGGATGCGCAGGTAAAAAAACTGCAACGACTATTCAGCGCTTAAACTTTTGGGCAGATCTGCCTCTGGGTCCGGCAGGACAAACCAGCCTGTCACCTTGTCCAGATTGTCGGACGGCGCATCTTTGTGGATATATTCATTCTTTTTGCGGAGATAGGTATAATCTTTTTCCCATTCCTTATGATGGTTGTAAATCTGTTCGAGGGCATGTATGATATAACGCACCTCCTCATCAGTCATGGTGGGATGGAGGGATATCCTGACCCAGCCTGGTTTTTCTGACAGGTCACCGGAGTTGATCTTTTCCGTAATCTGGTGCGACATTTCATAATCCACATCAAGCAAAAAATGGCCATAAGTGCCGGCGCAGGCGCAGCCACCCCTCACTTGTATCCCGAACTTGTCACTAAGCAGGCGCACTACCAGGTTGTAGTGGATGTGTTCAAAATAGAAGGAGACCACAGCCAGGCGCTTATCCATATTATTCGCTAAAATGCTGGTACGTGGAATATTACGAATGCCGGGTAACAAAATGTCCAGCAATTCATCTTCTCTTTGGCGCATCTTATCGGTTCCCATCTGTTGTTTAAGTTTGATAGACAGGGACGTGCGAATGGCCTGCAGGAAACCGGGAGTGCCCCCGTCTTCACGGGCTTCAATATCATCGCTGTATTTATACTCTCCCCAGGGATTTGTCCATTCAACAGTACCCCCGCCGGGATTATCCGGTACCTTATTGTTGTAAAAAGCAGCATCAAAAACAAGCACGCCGGAAGAGCCGGGGCCGCCCAAAAACTTATGTGGGGAGAACATAATGGCATCCAGCTTCTCCTTTGGGTCATCAGGATGCATGTTGATCTCTGTATAAGGAGCCGAGGCAGCATAATCAACGATACAGACCCCGCCATAATCGTGCATCAGGGAAGCCATCTGATGTACCGGCGTTTCAATACCCGTGACATTGCTGCAGGCGGTAAAAGAGCCGATCTTTAATTTCCTGTCTTTGTATTTTTCCAGGTTTGCCCGCAAATCATCCAAATCAATCAGCATGTCAGGGTCAGGTTGCAGCTGCACCACATCTGCAATGGTCTCAAACCAGGAGGTGTGGTTGCTGTGATGTTCCATATGGGAAATAAATACCACGGGGCGCTCTATGTCCTTCAGACATGGTTTCTGGTTCAGTTGCCCGCACACCCGTAAGCCAAGCATGCGCTGTAATTTGTTGATAACCGTTGTCATTCCGCTGCCCGCGGTGATGATCACATCATTTTCGCCCGCATTCACATGATCTTTGATCACCTGGAGCGCATGTTGATAGGCGTTTGTCATTAAAGTACCGGTTTCACTGGCCTCCGTATGGGTGTTCGCCACAAAAGGCCCGAAACGCTCAGTCAAAACCCGTTCAATCGGCCAATACATGCGTCCGCTGGCAATCCAGTCTGCATACAAAATTCGCTGCTTGCCGTATGGACTCGTATATGTCTGATCGATACCGACGATGTGCCTGCTAAATTGCTGGAAATACGATTCTAAGCTAGCCATAAAAAAGGTATTTACTGCAAAATTGCAAAAAAAATGTCAATGAACATATTTCTATTTTTATACTTTAATATGATGTAGTCAATATCATGCATCCGGTAGGTTCATGAAATGAAAGTCTTTGTTTTTTCTTATTTTTGATAATGAATGATATGGCAATACACATGCGATCAGCTATCCCTCATCTGTAATTCCCGGACATACAGGATTAATTGGAATAGTTTTTGCGCTTTATTGTTTCATCATTACCATTTTGTTTACAAGGTACGAACATAATAATCAGCTATAATATGATGGTTCCAACCAGCACTTTTCGGATACTACGGGGTATTTTACTCTTGCAGGCCATCCTTCTGCTGTTGCCAGTTGAAGGAGTTGCCCAGTATTTTGGTCGTAACAAACCCAGCTATACCCGGTTTGAGTTCAAAATGCACGAGACGCCCCATTTTGATATTTATCATTATTTTGAAGATGATTCTATTCCGGATTATCTGGCCAATACGTATGAAAAATGGTATCTAAGACATCAGGAGATCTTCAGGGATACCTTTGATACCCGCAATCCAATTCTGATGTATGCCAATCACCCGGATTTTCAGCAGACAACCGCTATTCAGGGAATGATCGGGGTTGGTACCAGTGGTGTAACCGAAGCCCTGAAAAACAGGGTGGTGATGCCGGTTTTGGAAACAAATGCCCAGACTGACCATGTTATTGGCCATGAGCTGGTACACGCGTTTCAGTTTCGTAAGATGTTCCTGGATGATTCCCTTTCCATGAACTCTATTCGGAACTTGCCTTTATGGATGGTAGAAGGGATGGCCGAGTATTTATCTGTAGGGAGTGTCGCGCCACATGCAGCTATGATCATGCGAGATGCGGTTCTTCAGGATGATGTTCCCTCTCTGGAGGACATGTCAAAGGGATATCAATACAACCCTTACCGCTACGGACATTCCTTTATGTCCTTTGTGGGACGCATGTGGGGAGATTCCTTAATCGCGCCGTTGTTTTCGCAGACCGCAAAGATCGGTTATGAGCGTGCCATGGAAAGGGTTGTCGGGCTGGGGGCCAAAACCGTTTCCCATTTATGGAAGAATGCACTGGAAGAGCATTTTAGCCCTTACATGGCTGACAAAGACACTACGAACATCGTAGGGGACAGAATCATATCCGCTGAAAATTCCGGCTACATTAACATTAGCCCTTCCATAAGCCCTGATGGGAAGATGGTGGCCTTCTTCTCAGAACGGGACCTCATATCGATTGATCTATTCCTGGCTGATGCACAAACAGGGGAGGTGAAACGAAAGTTGGCAAGTGCCTCACGCATGGGGGATATAGATGGGTATAACTTCCTTGAATCCAAAGGTACCTGGTCTCCGGACGGAGAAAAATTTATCCATGTGGCCGTTAAAGATGGCAGAAATCAGCTGGTTGTTGTTGACGTGGAAAGCCCAAGGTTCGCTGATGAGATACAAGTTCCGGGGGTCCCTTCCCTGAATAATCCTGTTTGGTCACCAGATGGACAGTATCTGGTTTTCAATGGCCTGGTTGATGGACGCCCTAATTTGTTCAGGTTTGACCTGGAATCCAAAGAATTAACCTGGCTCACCAACGACAGGTACTCCTATGTACACGCTTCTTTTTCACCGGACGGCCAATACCTTGTTTTTGCCACCGACAGACCTCAGTCAGCCCAGATAGACGATGAAGTGAACTTTCATATGAATCTAGGTATGATGGATTTGGAAGATCCTTCAGGCTCGATTACGGTGTTCGATGTATTCCCGGGAGGAGAAAATCTTAATCCCGTTTTTTCGCCTGATCAGCAGGGGATCTATTTCCTTTCTGACAGGGATGGATTTCGTAACCTTTATTTTTATGAACTGGAAACAGGCGTTGTTAACCGCTTGACCGATTATTATACCGGAATAAGCGGTATAACACACAGGACACCTTCCATTAGTGTGGCCAGTGAAACCGGTGACATTTTTTACAGCTATTACAAAGATGGCAAGTATAGCATACATCGGGCCGATCCTTCTGAATTTGACAGGGTACAGGTAGATCCCTCCAGTGTCGATAAGGCTGCAGCTATTCTCCCGCCGCGTCAGCGTCAGGTACCTCCTATAGTGGATGCCAACCTTGGCGTTGATAAAAAAGAAGGTGTGTTACCTGCAGACTCATTTGCCGAAAAGCCGTATGACCCCCGCTTTGAACTTAGCTATGTAGGAGGATCAGGTGTCGGCATTGCAACCAATCGTTTTGGTACCGGGATGGCCGGCGGTGTCAGTCTGCTCTTTAGTGATATTGTTGGTGACAATCAGTTGTTTGCCAGTGTTTCCATCAATGGTGAGATATATGATTTTGGGGGGATGGTAAGTTATCTGAACCAAAAAAGCCGCATTAACTGGGGTGGGACCGTTTCACATATTCCCTTTTCTTTTGCGACGCTCCGTTTTGTGCAGGACACCATATTAACTGATGAAGGCCCGGTGGAAGCAGATAATATGCAGTTGGTTCAGCAGCGCACATTTCAGGATCAGATCGCCGGATTTGCTTATTATCCTATTTCAACCACCCGCAGGATAGAGGTTGGGGGCAGCCTTGCCTGGTATTATTTTCGCCTGGATGCCATTAATAATTTTTACGTTCAGGGAATGTTGGTCCGTCAGGATCGTGAAAGGCTTGATGCTCCCGATGGTTTTAATCTTCAACGGGTCAATCTGGCCTATGTGGGAGATAACTCCTACTTTGGGATGGCTTCTCCAATGGCCGGTTACCGTTATCGCTTCGGCGCAGAACGAATGTTTGGTGAAGTAAATATGTATAACCTGACTGCTGATTACCGCCATTATATTCAGGCAAGGCCATTTACGTTAGCCATTCGTGGTATTCATTATGGCCGTTATGGTCCGGAAGCAGACAGCAGATTGTTTTATCCCCATTACCTGGGATACCCCGGTTATGTCAGGGGTTATGACTACTCAACCCTTGGGCAGATTGAGGAAACGTTCGATGATGCTTTCGAGTTTCAACAGTTGCAGGGGTCCCGTGTGTTGCTGGGTGGTTTTGAGGTACGTGTGCCATTTAGCGGTCCAGAAAGGCTGGCTTTGATTCCAAGCAGGTTTTTCTTTACTGAACTGGCATGGTTTATAGATGCCGGTGTGGCCTGGAACGATGAATCATCGCTGACCCTGGATCCTTCGGAAGCCAGTGATCCTTCGGAAGCCAGTGAAAGCGATAAACGTTTCCCCTTGTTTAGCACCGGTCCATCACTTCGCATCAATCTGTTTGGTGCATTGATATTGGAACCTTATCTGGCCTTTCCTTTTCATACCAAAGGGATACAGGAAGGTGTGTGGGGACTTAACTTCCTGCCGGGTTGGTAAAGACCTGCCAGCCGGGCTACAAAAAAACCTGCTATCGGGCTACGACAGCAGGTTTTTTACATTGTTGAGATCAACATTTATTCGTCTTCCAGCTCTTCGCCTTTTACTTTTTCCATGGCCTCTGCCAGCGAAGTATCTTTGGTGTAGAAGCGCTCCCATTTGCTCTTTGGATCCGGTTTCGTCGATAGCGAAACGATGATCAGTGTGATGATGGAGGCGGCTGCTGCCGGCAAAATGATGTATTGTTCATTAAGCAGTTGGGTGCCATAAAAGCTCGTTAATATAGAGTTGGCTATTGTAATAAGCAGTGTCACACCCATACCGGTGGCAATAGAGGCCACACCACCGGTCACCGTGACACGTTTCCAGAGGAACGCGGCCAGCAACGCGGGTGTTAGCCCGGCCCCCACCATGGTGTAGGCTGTCAGCGCCATTGCCAGGATGGTCTCAAACTGTGTCAGGATGAGGTAAGCAAGCACCCCTAACAGCACGACCATGACTCGCTGGAATACCACAATTTTGTCAGGGTTGGCATTGCGGTTGATAAATCGCTGGTATACATCGCGTGTAAGATTGGTGGATGGCACAAGCAGGAAGCTGTTTCCTGTGGAGGTAATAATTGCCACGGATGCGGCAATCAGTAATAATCCACCCCACAACGGTAAGCCTACCTCGGTGCTGTAGCGTGCCGTGTGCAGAATGATACGTTCGGCGTTCTCGCCGGATAAGAACATTTCGTTGGCATGATCCAATACGTTGAAGTGGCTGAAAGCAAAAATGGCCAGCGAAGCCAGTGCCGTCTCAACTACTATGGTACCGCTTACCCACCATACTACGGCTGACTTCGCAGCCTTCTCATTTTTGGCCGAAAAGAACTTCTGGTACATGTTCGACTCACCAAGCAATAAGAAGAAGGGAGGTAAAAAGATACCCATGGCCCAGAAGAAATTGTTGTCACCAAAAATCTGAAAGTGAGAGGGGTCAAGGGCTGTTGTCAGGTGTTCAGCGCCCCCGATGTGAAAGTAAACAATGGGTGCGGCCACCAGCATGGCCACTGTAATTACCGCACCATTAATGATATCAACCGATACGATGGACATCATACCGGCAAATGCGGTAAAAATGACAATGAATCCGGCGGTGAGCAGTACACCCTGCCATTCAGGGATGTTAGCCACAAGGTCAAGAACGAAACCACCGGCTTTGAACTGATACCCTACAATGGTTGTATAAGCAACGACAATCACGATAGTTCCCAGGATTCTTGCCCATTTATTGTATCGCAGCTCCAGGATATCAGGCACCGTGAATTCGGCAATGCGCCGCACACGGGCCGCAAGGAAAAACACGATGATAATGCCTATCCAGGCGCCGGCAGCCATCCATAACTCAGAAAAACCTACGTTGGCAGCAAGGCCTGCACCAGCCAATAAGCTACCCGAACCCATCCAGGTGCACAGCAATGTGCCGACCATTCTGGCAGTGGACACCGACCGCCCCGCAACCATAAAGTCTTCCTGGTTCTTTACCATAAAACTCTTGTAAACGGAAATACCCATCAGTATCACAAGATACCCGATCACAACCCATAGGAATATCATAAATAGTGTATTTAAGGTTAAAA
>JAWLDT010000080.1:0-10279 GCA_041686485.1 Bacteroidales bacterium
AAAGAAGCAGTGGTAGCCGCAGCACTTGGGCTGCGTACCCGTGCGCCCTGAGGGGCAGCTTAAATACAACCACATAAGTCTAGATAACAGATAGTTACAAAATTATAAACAAATGAAAGAAGATCTGCTGGCAGGGAAAGTTTTGCTGGTTGATAAGCCTTATGGCTGGACATCTTTTGATGTGGTCAATAAAATCAAGGCCGTATTGCGCCATGAGGCCGGCATCAAAAAGATCAAGATCGGGCATGCCGGCACCCTGGATCCTCTTGCCACCGGCCTGTTGATCATTTGTACCGGCAAAGCCACAAAAGCAATTGACCAATACCAGGCCCAAAGCAAAACTTATACCGGAAGCTTTTACCTGGGGCAGACAACCCCTTCTTTTGACCTCGAGACCGAACCCGAAAACAGACAACCCATTACACATATCACCGAAGAAGATCTGCACCAGGCCGCATCACAATTGACCGGCCCCATAGACCAACTGCCCCCCATATATTCGGCAAAGAAGATCAATGGTGAACGCGCCTACTCCTTTGCCAGAAAGGGAGCCCACACTGACATGAAAACCAAACGGGTAATAATACACACTTTTGATATCACCGACATTGATTGGCCGGTTGTGGACTTCAGGGTAAGCTGCAGCAAGGGTACCTATATTCGTTCGCTGGCAAAGGATTTTGGCGAGCTGCTGGGCTGCGGTGCATACCTGCGTTCACTCAGACGAACCCATATCGGAGATTTTTCGGTCGATGACGCCTGGCAGATTCAGGAACTGGCCGATCACATCCGGGAAACAACCAGATAAAAGTTCAATGATCCGGAAGCCGGTTACAATGCATTATTTTACAGAAAACTATTGACTTAGCCTCTTCATTGTATTATCTTTGCATCCCTTCTGTGGATAGAAGTATAAAAGTACTTAAATTCATTCCTAATATTTATTTCATGAAATTATCACAGTTTAAATTTAACCTGCCTGTAGATTTAATTGCCGAAAGACCACCATATAACCGTGATGAATCGCGCCTGATGGTTGTGCATAAAAAATCCGGTGACATTGAACATAAGAAGTTTAAAGACATCATTGATTATTTTGATGACGGGGATGTGATGGTTGTGAACAACACCAAGGTATTTCCGGCCCGTTTATACGGCACCAAAGAAAAAACAGGTGCACGCATAGAAGTTTTTTTGTTACGGGAGTTGAACAGGGAGACTCGCCTGTGGGATGTGCTGGTTGATCCGGCAAGGAAGATCAGGATAGGTAATAAATTATATTTCGGGGAAGACGATAACCTGGTGGCTGAAGTTATTGACAACACCACCTCCAGGGGGCGCACCCTCCGTTTTCTGTTTGACGGCACCTATGATGAGTTCAAGAAAACCATAGAGTCACTGGGTGAGACGCCATTGCCCAAACAAATCAAACGGCCGGTTGAAAAGGAGGACAGGGATCGTTACCAGACTGTTTTTGCGAAACGGGAAGGTGCCGTAGCTGCACCAACGGCAGGTATGCACTTTAGCCGTGAACTGGTAAAGCGTTTGGAACTCAAAGGTGTTAACTTTGCGGAAGTCACCCTGCATGCAGGCCTTGGAAACTTCCGGAATGTAGACGTGGAAGATCTCAGCAAACACAAAATGGACAGTGAACAGTATTTTGTTTATGAAAAAACCGCTGAGATAGTTAATAAGGCCAAAGAGAAGAATAAAAAGATTTGTGGTGTGGGTACAACCACCATGCGTGCCATGGAATCAACCGTTTCTATTGATGGTTACCTGAAACCGTATGAGGGCTGGACAAACAAGTTCATCTATCCACCCTATGAGTTCAAAGTGGGTAATGCCATGGTCTCCAACTTCCACCTGCCGCAATCCACGTTGATGATGATGGTTTCTGCCTTCGCCGGATTTGACCTGCTAATGAAGGCGTATAAAGTCGCCATTGAAGAAAAGTATAAGTTTTTCACTTATGGCGATGCCATGCTGATCCTGGATTAAACCCTCCGAACATGCAAGAATATGTTTTGATTACGGCCGGCGGAACAGGCAACCGTTTGGGTGCAGACCTGCCCAAACAGTTTCTGAACCTGAAAGGCCGCCCTGTGTTGATGCATGTTTTTGACGCTTTCATCACATTCAGTGAAGATCTACGCTTTGTGTTGGTCTTGCCTGATGCCTATCACGACAACTGGAAGAAGCTTTGTGAAGAGCATGAGCTAACCCTGCCCCATCAGGTTGTTAGCGGCGGGCCTACCCGTTTCCACTCAGTGAAATCCGGATTACGTCACATCCCTGATGAAAGTCTGGTAGCCATTCATGACGGCGTGAGGCCCTTGGTGTCAACCGACACAATAGCCCGCGGGTTTCATTATGCCGGGAAGTTCGGAAACGCCATTCCTGTCATCGAGACAAGGGAAGCCATGCGTATGTTAAACGGAGCAACAAGCAGCCCCTTACCGGCCGGACGTATCAGAACGGTTCAAACACCCCAGTGTTTTAAAGCCTCCCTGATAAAAAAAGCGTATCAGCAAAATTATCATGAAAACTTTACAGATGATGCGTCGGTACTTGAATCGGAAGGCGAAAGATTATTTCTGATTGACGGCAATCCGGAGAACATCAAGATCACCATTCCTGCTGACCTGGTTATGGCCGGGGCTCTCCTTTCAGCGTAGCGGAACTGCAGCCGGTGATTTCTACCCAAACATAGTCGCCTGGCCGGTAGGACATACCCGGGAACACCGCCACCTTGTTTTTTGTCGTACGACCCATCAATTGTTCCCGGGAACGCTTTGATGTTCCCTCTACCAATACTTTTTGCGTACTGCCGATCTCTTTCTGGTTGCTTTTATAGGAAAGTGCCTGTTGCTTTTCGATGATCTCATTCAATCGTCGGGTTTTGACTTCATCGGGTACGTCATCTTCGAGTGAGTTAGCAGCCGGGGTGTCGGGGCGTTCAGAATATTTAAACATAAAAGCAAAGTCGAAGCCCACCTCCTCCATCAGGCTGAGTGTTTCCTGATGTTCGTCTTCTGTTTCGCCACAGAAACCGGCAATGATATCCGTGGTAATGGCCAGGCCGGGAATGAGCTGTTTCGCTTCTTTCACTTTTTCAAGATACGCTTCCCGGGTATACTTCCGGTTCATCCGTTTTAGCACTGCGCTGCTTCCCGACTGGACAGGCAGGTGAAGCGCATTGCAGATGTTGGGAGTAGCAGCAATGCGGCATAAGAGCATTGTGGATATGTCTTTGGGGTGCGATGTGGCAAAACGGATGCGCATATCCGCATCAACAGCAGCCACCCTGCCAAGAAGTATACTAAAATCGATGGTCTCATTTGTGTGAGGGTCTGTCCACAAATAAGAGTTGACATTCTGACCCAGAAGGGTCACCTCACGATAGCCCGCTTCGGATAAGTGCTTCATTTCCGAAAGGATACTTTCCGGGCTCCGGCTTCGTTCTTTACCGCGTGTGTAAGGCACCACACAATAAGCGCAATAATTCTGACATCCCCGCATAATGGATATAAAGGCAGAAACACCATTGTCGGCATATCGC
Source organism: Bacteroidales bacterium (assembly GCA_041686485.1). GTDB lineage: Bacteria > Bacteroidota > Bacteroidia > Bacteroidales > UBA7960 > PUPG01. The sequence goes on from JAWLDT010000080.1 coordinate 3,563, forward strand.
ACCGGACTGATGTCGGCATAAGTTTCTTCTGTCGAGAGCAACACATTAATGGCTTTCTGACCGGACCCGGCTCCGGACAGCAGCTTTGGCAGGTCTCTGTAGGCATCAGGGCCGGCAACCAGGTCTACACGCATGCCATACGTTTCTTCTTCCAGGAGTGCGGTTTTAAGACGCTCGGCCATGCAACCAAGCACCCCAATCAACAGGCCGGGCTTTTTTTTGCGCAGATGCTGCAACTCACGCAGACGATTTATGACTCGTTTCTCAGCATGATCCCTTATAGAACAGGTATTCAAAAAAATGACATCCGCATCACGCGCTTCCGGCGTAAATTCAAACGCCTGGCCTGACATCACCGATGCCACAATTTCACTGTCAGAAAAATTCATCTGACAACCATAGGTTTCTATGTATAACTTCTTATTCACAGTACAAGCTTATTTTGAACCCCCGCTTACCGCAGACTAAACCTGCAAAAATACAGAAAATTGAGTGGCCTGCATGAAAGGATAACCGTTTTCATGAATTATTTATTACTTTTGCCCTCTCAAAAAAAAAGCATATGGCAAAAAACCTGGTTATCGTCGAGTCCCCGGCAAAAGCCAAGACAATCGAGGGTTTTCTTGGAAAGGAATATACCGTAAGGTCCAGTTTCGGACACGTACGTGATCTTCCATCCAATACAGTTGGTGTTGAGATTGAGAATGATTTCGCACCCGTTTATGAGATCCCTAAGGACAAGAAAACTGTTGTCAGAGATTTAAAGAAGGAGGCCGGGGAAGCGGATACGGTATGGCTTGCTACGGATGAAGACCGCGAGGGGGAGGCCATATCATGGCATCTGGCAGAGAGTCTGAAGCTTAAAGAGGGTGATTATAAGCGCATTGTTTTTCATGAGATCACCAGGAAAGCCATCACAAATGCCATTGAAGCCCCGCGGGATATTGACCGCTATCTGGTGAGTGCCCAGCAGGCCAGGCGGGTACTTGACAGGCTTGTGGGATTTGAGTTATCTCCCCTCTTGTGGAAAAAAGTGAAACCTTCCCTGTCGGCCGGGCGTGTTCAGTCGGTTGCGGTTCGGTTGATCGTGGAGCGTGAGAAGGAAATTCAGGCATTTAAGCCGAAAGGCAGCTACCGGGTAATCGCGGTTTTTGATGTCGAACATAAAGGCAAAACGGTTCAGCTCAAAGCGGAGCTTCCACATCGCCTGAAAACCAAGGAAGAAGCCAGGGCGCTTTTGGAGAAATGCAAAGGCGCTACGTTTTCGGTGAAGGAGATCGAAACCAAGCCGGCCAAAAAATCACCGGCACCACCTTTCACCACCTCTACACTACAACAGGAAGCCAGCCGCAAACTGGGCTTCTCAGTGTCGCGTACCATGGTGTTGGCCCAAAAACTGTATGAGTCAGGTAAAATTACATACATGCGTACCGACTCGGTAACCCTCTCAGGGGCTGCCATGGCCATGGCCAAAGAAGAAATTGAAAAGAACTATGGCGAGGCGTTTGTCAAGCTTCGCAAATATGCAACCAAAAGCAAGGGAGCGCAGGAGGCACATGAAGCCATTCGCCCTACCTACATGAACGTTCACAAGGCCGGAGGGGATGCCGGCGAACAAAAGCTGTATGACCTGATCTGGAAAAGAACAATCGCATCCCAGATGAGTGATGCCATCCTTGAAAAAACAAATGTCACCATTGGCATCTCCAATGCCGACGAACATTTTACAGCCACCGGGGAGGTCGTCAAGTTTGAAGGGTTTTTAAAGGTGTATCTGGAATCAACCGATGAAGAGGAAGAAGATGCCAAAGAAGGCATTCTGCCACCGCTTCAAAAGAATCAGCAACTAGACCTGGATGAGATAACCGCGCTTGAACGTTTTACAAAGCACCCGCCACGTTACACAGAGGCCAGCCTGGTAAAAAAGCTGGAAGAACAAGGCATCGGACGGCCATCTACTTACGCCCCCACCATCAGTACGATACAGAAACGGGCCTATATCACCAAAGAGAACCGGGATGGCTTTCAGAGGGCTTTCAATGTTTTATCGCTGAAGGATAATGCCATTTCAGATGAACAAAAACAAGAAACGACCGGCGCCGAAAAAAACAAGCTGTTCCCGACCGACATTGGTACTGTTGTGAACAACTTTTTGATGACCTATTTTCATGAGATCCTTGATTATAACTTTACGGCCCGGGTGGAACAGGAGTTTGATGAAGTGGCTGAAGGCAAGAAAGAGTGGACAAAAGTCATCCATGATTTTTATTGGCCCTTTCACAAACAGGTTGAAAACACCCTGGAGAAATCAGAAAAACATTCCGGGCAACGATTCCTGGGCAAAGATCCCAGGAGCGGACGCAATGTATATGCACGCATAGGCCGGTATGGATCAATGGTTCAGATCGGCGACGCAGATGAAGAAGAAAAACCCCGTTTTGCCGGCTTAAGGGAGAACCAAAGCCTTGATAATGTTCAGCTTGAAGATGCACTGGAGCTTTTCAGGCTGCCCAGAACCGTTGGCGAATATGAGGATAAAGAGATGGTGGCAGCCATTGGCCGTTTTGGCCCTTACATACGTCACGACGGTAAATTTTATTCCATCCCGAAAGAAGAAGACCCATTAACCATTACGGCTGACAAAGCCATTGAGTTGATTGAGGCCAAAAGGGAAAGGGACCGGCAACGTACGCTGAAGACCTTCGAAGAAGAACCCGACATTCAAATCCTGAAAGGGCGCTGGGGACCCTATATCAAAGCCGGCAAGGAAAACTACAAGCTTCCGAAAGACAAGGCTCCGGAAGATTTTACCCTGGAAGAGGTAAAAAAAATCATTGCAGATGGAACTTCAACAAGAAAATCCCGTACAACAAAAAAGGCGAAAACACCCAAAAAAGGTAAGTAACGTGATTTTTTTGTATCGTAATGGAAACTGCTGATTTTTTTGAACCCATTAACCCTGATTGTTTTCCGGTTAAAGAAAGCCGGCATCCACTGATTCTTAGTCGTTTTGTCAAGGCCTACCGTCAGGGGGAAGCATTTCCTTCGCTTGACGAGGTTGACATTGCCATCCTCGGGGTCAAAGAAGACCGAAACGCCCCTTCCAATGAAGGGTGTGCATTGGCCCCGGACTATGTCAGGAAGTATTTGTATCAATTGTTTCAGGGCCCTTTTAAAACCCGTATTGCCGACCTGGGCAATATTGCTGCCGGCGACAGTGTTAACGACACATATTTTGCCGTCAAAACGGTGATCGCACAATTACTGGAAAAAAACATCACACCTGTGATCATCGGGGGTGGTCAGGATATCACATATGCCAATTATACAGCCTATGAGTCCCTTGGCCAGATCATCAATGTGGCGGCTGTAGATGCACGGTTTGATATCGGACTTAAAAAAGAGGAACCCCTCCATCATCAGAACTACCTGAACACCATCCTTACCCGTAAGCCGAACTACATGTTCAACTTCGCAAACATTGGCTATCAAGGGTATTTTGTGGATCAGGATGCCATTGAACTGATGGACAAGCTCTATTTTGATATATATCGCCTGGGATGGGTAAGAAACAACATGGAAGAGGTTGAGCCTATCGTCAGGAATGCGGATTTAATGAGTTTTGATGTATCAGCCATTCGTCAGTCAGATGCACCGGGAAATACCAATGCTTCACCAAACGGGTTTTATGGGGAGGAGGCCTGTCAGATAGTTCGTTACGCGGGGTTAAGTGACAAATTGAGCTCCATTGGGTTTTATGAGCTAAACCCTGCTTTTGACATGGGAAATCAAACAGCCCACCTGGTCGCCCAAATGGTATGGTACTTCATTGATGGTTATTATCATCGCAAGAACGATTACCCCGACAAACAGATCAAAGACTCATCGGCTTTCATTAAATATGTGGTTACCATCCGCGAGTTCCAGAACAAGATACAGTTCTACAAAAGCAAACGAAGTGACCGCTGGTGGATGGAAGTACCCTGTCCGCCCAGCCTGCAAAGGAAGTATGAGCGACAGTTTCTGGTACCCTGTTCGTATCATGATTACCAGGAAGCCTGCCGGAACGAGATCCCTGATAAATGGTGGCAGGTGTACCAAAAGTTTGTTTAAACCTCCTGTTGATCATCAAAATATATGATTTAATTAAACAAAAAGGCAGAAAAAATAATTGTATTTTTGGCGAAAAATAACCGCTGCCAATAATCCGGTTATTTTTTCGTTCAATTCAATGAATCAAACATACCAGACCAAAAGCATCACACATGCAAAAGCATAGCCTCATCGCCATTGTTTTTTTTCTGACGTTATCCGGGGCAGCATTTTCTCAGCAGCAGGGTCAGTTCAGCCATAACATGTTTAACAACATGGGGATCAATCCGGGGCTGGCCGGTTTGCGCAATTCTATATGTGCCACGGCGCTCGCGCGTCAACAATGGGTGGGTTTTCAGGATGATGAAGGCAACCGGCTGAGTCCGGAAACTTACAGCCTTTATGCAGATGCCCCTATCAGCTTTATCAGGGGTGGTGTCGCTTTAGGTTTTATGCAGGATCAACTTGGTCCGGAGACCAATATTGGGGTTAACCTGTCATATTCTTATCACCATGATCTGTCAATAGGAAGGCTTGGACTGGGCGGCCGCATAGGCTTTCTGGACAAACAAATAGACTTTGGCTCACTGGAGCCACTTGACCCGGGAGATCCCGTCATTTCAGGCGGTGAAGAGAATCATGTTTTTACCGATTTTTCGCTGGGGGCATTTTATCTGTTACCGGACGAAGCCTGGGCCGGACTTTCAGTATCACAGATCAGGGAGGCAAGCGGAGGCCTTGCCGATACCGACCTGGCACTTGCACGGCATATGTATGCCACTGCCGGATACCATTGGTACCTGCCAGACAATCCGGACTATATCGTCAGTCCCTCCATCCTGGTTAAGACAGATTTCAATGCCATGCAGATTGATATAAACACCATGGTAACATACAATAACCGCTTTTGGGGTGGCGTTAGTTATAGACCCCAGGATGCTGTTGTAGCCATGGTAGGGGTCAAGTTTGACAATATCAGCTTCGGCTATTCCTACGACATTACCACATCAGCGCTGGGATCCATGGGGAGAAGCTACGGCAGTCACGAAGTTGTGCTGCAGTATTGTTTTGATCTTGATATAGACAAAATACAAGAAGTTCAGAGAAATATAAGATTTTTGTAAATTTGCCAAACTAATGTGTTTTGTGCAAAACAATGGCAAATCATAAGACATAGAATGGAAGTGACCATACATAATCTGAGGCTACCATGAAAAGACATTTGATTACAGTATTCATTGCGATGCTTTTAGCCGGCTGTGGCTGGGTAGGGGGAGATCGCGGACATTTAGTAGGTGTTCAGGACCGGCCCGATCCGGTATATGCTGACCCTCCCGGCATGGTTTATATCCCGATGGGAAGTTTTACCATGGGACCTTCCGACCAGGATATGGCCTATTCCCATGATGCCACCTCAAAGACTGTCTCGCTGCCTGCTTTCTATATGGATGAGACTGAGATCACCAATAACCAGTACCGGCAGTTTGTTCACTGGGTCAGAGACTCTCTGGCGCGTGGCCTCCTGGCTGATTTTGATGAAGAATATGCCTCTTTTGAGGATGAGTTTGGTATGCCGCTTGACCCGCCTGTACTCAACTGGGAACCCGACATCAACTGGGAAGGGGAAGAGGAAAGAGACATCCTGGCAGAACTCTACCTGCCTGAACAGGAACGTTTTTTCCGCCGCCGCGAGATAGACACCCGGCTGTTGATATATCGTTATTTTACTGTAGACATCCAGCAGGCCGCGCGCAGCCAGGAAGATATTCCAAGAAGCGAACTGGTTGAAGAACATGAAACCCCAGTCTACCCTGACACGCTGGCCTGGATCCGTGATTTCACCTATTCGTATAATGAACCCATGACCAAACAATATTTCTGGCATCCTACGTATGATCATTATCCGGTTGTCGGTGTAAACTGGGAACAGGCAAGTGCCTTTAATGTATGGCGGACACAATACCTGAACAGCTATCTTGCCGGAGAGAATCGCCCCTTCGCCATGGATTTTGAGTTACCTTCCGAAGCACAATGGGAGTATGCTGCCAGAGGTGGCCATGACTTAAGTCCCTACCCCTGGGGTGGCCCCTATATGCGGGATATTGAAGGATGTTTCCTGGCAAACTTTAAACCCATGCGGGGGAATTATACCGATGATGGCGGCCTCTATACGGTCATTGTTGGCCACTATCCGCCCAACGATTATGGGTTGTACGACATGGCAGGAAATGTCACTGAATGGACACGAAACGCCTATGATGAGTCTTTCCACTACTTCTCACACGACCTTAGCCCGGATTATCAATATGATGCTGCTGATGACGACCCGCCGGCACTAAAAAGGAAAGTGGTACGCGGTGGTTCATGGAAGGATATAGGTTATTACCTGCAGGTAAGTGCAAGAACCTTTGAATACCAGGATACTGCCAAGTCATACATTGGTTTCCGCAGTGTACAGACATACCCGGGTCGTGACCGTGATGACGGCCCCGGTGCATCTAATGTGTATTAATGAATTCAGCAATAAATAACAAAACGATTCCCACATGAAATTTGCAAGAAAGAAAGCGTGGAAAACCTTTATGTCCCGGCTGTATGGATGGGGTGCTTCTTTGGTTATCATAG
>JAWLDT010000081.1:0-5296 GCA_041686485.1 Bacteroidales bacterium
GTCTTCAGGCACCTCCCGGCCGATTTCTGTGCCATTGTACACCACGCGGGTAAAATCGCGGGGCAGCCAGTTGTTTTTCTCATACAGGTCTTTGATGGAGTGGGTATTGGTGATGATGCCATCGGCCAGCTTTTTCAGTAAGAACAGGTGCTTACGGATCCGTCCCATCAGCGGGAGGCCATGGCGTACGAGCACCACCGGGTTTCCTGCCAGGCGGGCTGCGATGCCTGTCACCGCGAGGTCTCTGCCGCGGGTGATCACCACATCAGGCTGTTGTCGTCGCAGGAAGCGGGCAATGCGGAATACCTGGTAGGGGCTCATGTCGCTGAGAATGTTGAAGGTCGCCGTTTGTATGCCGCGGGCATGGGCTGCCTCCAGCAGGCACGAGTTGTGTCGGCCGCCAATTACTACGTCGTGGCCCTTCTCCCGTAGTCCGGCCGCGGCGGTTACCACCCATTTTTCGCCTCCGCCGAACTTACATTTCCCGATGGAATGAATAAAAAGTATTCGCATTATTACGCTTTGCTGTTATTGCGCTTCGCTGTTATTTGCTTTGCGTTATTTGCTTCGCTGTTATTTACGGCTTCGCCTTGTCATATGGCCCTTCGGGCCGTTATTACGCTTTGCTGTTATTATGCTTTGCTGTTATTATGCTTCGCTATCATTGCGCTTTGCATCCTCGCGTCTTCTCGCCCTCACCCCCTCGCGTCTTCGGGTCTTTGCGCTTTTGGCGTGTTCGTGTTTTGCACTCTTTGCGAAGGAAGAATAGTTCCACGCGAAGGCCGTCCGGGGGCTGTTAATTGTCATCAAACAGTTTGATCCGCTGTTTCAGTTCGTTTCCCCAGCTGTAGCGGACAACGCCCAGGTGTTGCAATCTGCCCAGGATGATGCTTGCAGGAACGCAGAACTTGTTGGCAAAATGTCGAATTCTTTCAGTTGTCAGCGGCTGTGAGGCCAATATTTCCTGAAGTTCGGTTTCGGGCAAAATCAATCCGGCTGCATAATTGTTGGCCTCTTCTTCCTTGTTTTTGTCTGTAGGCGTGCCTTTAAGGTCTTCGAGGAAAATGTCTTTTTTCCCGTGCAGGATGATATGGGCAGCCTCGTGGAAAAAGCTAAACCAGAATTGGTCAGCGGTTTTGAACCGGTCTGACAGCTGGATAAGTGGTGTTTGCCTGAACCACCTGGATGCACCGCTGATTGGCGCCTTGGGGAGTTTTGGAGTATATACGAGGGCAACACCGCAATCGTGACACATCACCTGGAGGCGTTGGTGAAAGTCAACAGGAGAATGCCAGGCTAGCTTTTTTGCAGCTTTAAGCATGGAGGTAAAGGCTTTTTTGTCATAAGCAGGGAAGGACTGCTGGCCGCAATGCAATTCGCCCATCCTGAGCCAGGCCGACACGGCGTGCGGGCTAACTGTGCTTGCCAATGACACCCGGAATGCGGATTGGTGTTTTTCCTTCAGGTATAGTTCGCTCCATTCCTTTGGCGAAGCAACACCAAAGAACTTCAGCAAGTCATTCACCAGGCTTTCTTTGCTTTCTGAAGTTGGGAGCCACCCGTGTTTTCGCATTTGATTTACAGGAAAAGCCCTGGCCCAATCCAGGTCACGGAGCAGGTTTTCTTTTTGTTGCAGGACAAACAGTTCTCTCCTGTATTCCTTTTCCCGGTTCAGCCAGAAAGTGGCAGGGACGCCAAGCACCTTTTCCAGCTGGAAGGCGGTGTTTTGGGATATGGGTGCGCGTCCTTTAATCATGTCGTTGACTTTCTCTTTGGCACGCCCCATTCTTTCAGCCAGCTCTGCCTGCGACATTTCCATCACGTCCAGTGTTTCACGGATGGTGTCTCCGGGCGGGGAGAGCAATACCTTTGCTATTTCCAATGAGGTGTTCATTTTTGCATTGAGAGTTTAATGGTAATCTGTTATTTCTATGATCCGAATTTCCGTAACCGCTTCATAGTGCAAGCCGCCATCCGGCTTTTGTGGAATTGGCTCGTGCCAGGGTTCAAACACGATTCGGACGTTTCCAGTTACCGTTATCGCAAGCTGTTCCTTTCTGTTGTGCGACAACTGATGCAGGCGAGCGGCAGGGATTTTAGCCAAAACACCCAGGTTATCAGCAGCCTTACATTCTTGCATTCTTTGATTGAGCCTTTTCGCCATTGCGCCAAATGCTTTCACCATAGACACAGGATCGCTCAAATTTTTTTCTAGCTTTTTGCTTTTATAATGAATTTTCAATGCAAAGGTATAAATAATTAACGAAAAACGTTAATAAAAAACAAGGTTTTTTGCGGTTTTTTCGTGTCTTCTTTTTGCGGTTTTTGCCAGGAAAAAATGATCTGTTTAACCGCTTTTCGATCGTGTCTTCGCCCCGAAGGGGCAGCTTAATTCAGCCCGGGGCAGCGCCCCGGGTTACGATGGGTGGCAAACACGTGCGCCCTAGGACCAGCCCTGCATTTCATGCAGGGTTACGCAGCCCAAGGAATGTAGAGACGCACGGTTGGGGGAATTTACAGGGATTCAAAAAAGGATTGTACCATCAGAATACGTTTGCTGTTGTCCTTGTTAAACAGCAGGTGCTCAAAGTCACGTCTTTTATGTTCCAGGTCTGTTTGTTCTATCACATCTGCAGCATGTGTTTTCAGCGTCTTCAGGTTTGGTATGTTTGATTTTTGTTTCAGGAACCTGAAGTCTGGCATGGTTTGGGACAGCAGGAACATTACATCATAGAAATCACGCCCTTTTTGTCTGTCCAGCATGGCGCTTACCTTCATGGCGGATAATACAGCATCGGGCGCTGCCGGAAACGGGAAAAAGAAACCGCAGCTTTTGATATTGACCAGCTCCGGTGCATAATGAACCCCCTGGTCTTCGATTTCAATTTTGATGAGAAATCGTTCTTCACGATGTTGCGAAAGGTTCAGGTCATGAAGCAATCCCGGGAAAACCAGGTTGCGTCTAAAGGCTGTTAATATTGGATTATCCTTGTCTCTTGCCTCCACATGCAGGCCATTCTGTTGTAAAAACCTGATTACGCCATCGGTCATATCCATAAAGTCATCCTTCGAAAGATTTTTACAGTCAAAGTCAAGGTCTTCAGAAAAACGGTCTATGCCTTTGGTCAGCCTGATGCATGTTCCCCCAATAAACGAAAGTTTTTTTATATAGGGCGTGCCCGAAAGATACTCAAGGATCATGATCAGGATGTATTCTTTCAGCATGTACTTCCAAAACAAGGCATTATCGCGCATCTGGGCGGGATAAAACTTTTTGATGGCATCAGGTTGTAGCATCTGCAAAAATTTTTTTCAGGGTCTCTGTTCTTTTTTTCAGCATTTTTTTGCCCGTTTTTATGGCATACTTGCTTAGCAGGTGCCAGTTGAAGGAGGATTGCATATAGTCGTCGTCCAGACGAAGGTTTTGCAGCTCCCGGGCGGTATTATATTCAGGATACAGGTATAAAAGGTCGATCAGGGCCTTTTCGGGGGTGGCCAGGCGGAAGGTTCTGCCATCCGGTAGTTCTTTAAGTACAAACCCGAAGAATAGCGCCGGTTTCACGCTTTTATACGTATATTCTCCAAAAGCATTTGAAAACGACCGGGTTTTCAGGGTGGTGATGCTGGTAATCTGAAAGGTTGCTTCGGGGATAATGCCATAATGTGAAAGCGCCGTATGCAGGCTGATGCAGGATGGGCTGTATATGCGGTTGGCGAAATATAAGGCATAGCCCGGTTTATTTCGATATTCGGGGAAAGCATACCAGCCTTGTCGGAGGCGTACAAGATACCCTTTTTGTACCCATCGCGACAAGTTGTTGCGGTCAAACCCGGGTCTCCAGGCATACACCTGGTTGACATTGAAGCACGCCAGATCGAAAAACTGTTGTTTAAACGTCAGGAAGTCCATGGTTACATTTCCATTGTTCAGCAAATATACTGCATTGTGGAAACAAAAACAAATTGGTGGGGTTGATATGATGTTGTTGGTGGATGTATATGTATGGGGCTGCGGTACAGATGCACGGTCGGGGGAATGTAGAGACGCACGGTTGGGGGAATGTAGAGACGCACGGTTTGGGGAACGTAGAGACTGAGCCGATATAGCCCTGATTTTTGTTTACAAACAATGTAAACCGATTTCAGGACGAGACAGTCCTTTCTTTGTGCCACCAAAAGACGCTTTACAGAAGAGAGTGTAAATAAGCTGCGGTATCTGTGAGCCCGTTTTTCCTGAGCTGCTTTAGCACTTCATATTCATCCAGATCAGGTTTTTTCTTATTTAACACCATTTCTTTAAATGCCTCTATTGCCGTTTCACTATTCAAATCAATAAGATCGGTTAAAAAAGCGTCTGCTGTTTTAATCTTTATGCCGAAACTATTCAGAATATTTTCAGGAAAGTCTTTGATGTTGTTTGACACAATAAGGTCGGCATTTGTTTTGATAGCCGCCGCCAGAACGTGTCGATCTTTCATATCCGGTAAATTTAAAACTTCAATCAGACCTTCATACTGTTCTACCAAAGCATCAGGGAAAGCCAGGGTGGCTTTCCGAACCCGTTTCCCACTCTCTTCTGAGGAAAGGCCCCGTCTGAGCATCACATCTATCCATTCATCAAAAATGTGCTTGCTCCATTTCGGGGTGTACATTTCGTAATGTGCAAACCAAAAAAGCAAATCCCTGGTTATGACAGGATAAATTACGTTTGTATCAAGGACCGCTGTAAACCGAACACTATGTATCATACAGCCCTGATTCTTCATCAGCATTCATTATCTCAATAAGGTGCTGCTTTTGTTCCTCTTTCACCTTCTCCCGATAGTTCATTACGTCCTCAAACTTAAGTCGACGGTGTTTGCCCACTTTGGTAAATTCAATCTTTCCTTCTTCGAGGAGTTTGATCAAATGTGGTCTTGAGCAACCCAGTATTTCGGCAGCCTGTTGGGTGGTTACTTCCGTTGCTATTGGCACAATTGATATGGGCTTTCCCTGGCTCATCGCTTTGAGTATCTTTCCGAGGAGTGTTAATGCCCTTGTTGGCACTTTTATCTTTTCGCCGGTCTCTTCAATTTCTATTTCTGCTCTGCCGGCTTTCAGACGGTTAATGGCCGTTACCAGCGAAGAATATGACTTTAAAGCCAGTTTTTGCTCTTCCTTACTCGGCCTCTTTATTTCGTTTATTGCTCCCATGTTGATAATGTTTGTTTACAAAACAAATTTACATGAAATATTCGAAACAAACGAAATATTCGAAAATTTTAACGTCTTGCATTTTAGGTTTTGCGGTTTTGCG
>JAWLDT010000081.1:5396-6969 GCA_041686485.1 Bacteroidales bacterium
GAACGTAGAGACGCACGGCAGTGCGTCTCTACGTGCTTCTTGCATGGCGGAACACGATGTTAAAAAACGCTTTCCAGAAGTACTTCCAGTCGGTGGTGACTGGCGCCCTGAGGTAGGCATCGATGTAACGGGATTCGGAGGCCATGATCTCCTCCAGCGTTTCGGGCATGTCGGCATAGTAGGGAGGGATCAGGCCGGGTTTGACCTTGATACGTTTGTCCTGATGTTCCTTCGTGTAAAGACTGAAGTAGTGTTCACTGAGCGGGCGTACGCCCACCAGCTTCAGGTCGCCTTTCAGCCAGTTGATCCACATCGGCTGCTCGTCGATCCACAGCTTGCGCATGATCTTCCCGCAGGTGCTGATGCGGAAGTCATTGCCAAACTTGCCCCCCTTATCCAGGTCGTGGAGTTTATGGATATACGGCTGCAGGTACTCCGCATAGGGATGCATGGTGCGCATCTTATACACCCCGATGATCTTTCCTCCCTTACCGACCCGGCGCAGACGAACCAGCGGGCCATAGGTAGGGTGCTCGTCGAAATGGGGGTTTCGTACTTTTCTGGCAACAAAAAACAGGAGTCCATCCACCATGGATTCATTCACCACCTCAAAGCCACAGGCATACAGGCGCCCCAGGACCTCCGCCCGCGACATCACCCGGTTTTTGCCTTTTGTCAGACAAAAATACACCCGCTTAAACACGGGAAGTTTTGGGGCTACGCGCTTCCACAGAAAATCAAAACTGTAAAGAATGATACCAAATACCGGGGTGTAGCGTTTCAAAATACGCTTCTTGCGTGTGCATAACGGCTCTGCAACGCCCGCATATTGCCCGCCCGGCGGCAGACGAAGGTTTACCGTTTCGAAAAACTTGTTTATCCGGCGGTGGTTATTCACCTTTTGCAGGTTGACAATGGTGTCGATGTTTTTGGTGGGAAGGGTCATGATGTTTACCCGGCTGTTCACGGAGAGAACCACGGATGTCTCTCCCAGGGGCACATGGTCTTTCAGGTAGCCGAATGCACCGGGGCCGAGCTCTTCCAGGATGGACTTCCGGATATTCTGTCCCCTGATGGTAACAAATGTATTGGGATGGGCGGGTTCTGCCACCTGAGCGGGAGCGTGTGCAGTTTCTGTATCACCGGTAACGGGTTCGAAACCATTGATGTCGTACCTGGTTTTGGTAACCTGAAAGAGATGGATGACCCACCCTGTGGTAAGCTCCAAAAGGGTGGCAATAGCTACCGTACCAAAGAATAGTGTCCGCGGCACACCCAGTTGGTGGGAGAGGACAAACAGGATGCTGGCTGTTCCGACGAATGCCAGGTTGCAATAAATCACCGGCAGCAGCTTTTTCCGGGCAGCGGTATGTTGCTGAAAGTTGTATTTGTCGAACACCATGGCCAACCCCAGGTGGATGATCAGGAAGATAAGCAGCCAGGGATGGGTTCGTGACAGGTTATACAAAATGCCGGTACCACGTATCATGCTCACAAGCCAGAAGGCCAGGAGGATAAACAGCTGATCTGCAAGAATCAGAAACAACCGGTTTATGATGTGATGCCTTTTCAT
>JAWLDT010000081.1:7069-10239 GCA_041686485.1 Bacteroidales bacterium
TTCGATCACTATTGCCAGCAGCAGGCCGGCAAACAGCACCATCCAGGCGTTATGGTGCGGCCACCCCCATCGCCACAAAGGGTAAAGGGGGATAAACACCAGGGCGTGCAGCAGGTAATCCAACCGGAAACTCAGCATGTGGATGTTGTTCAGGCTTTCACTCGTCCCCCCGATAGGTGCCAGGGCGACCAGGATTACAAGGATGAAGTATAGGTACTTAAACCGGGTTCTTATTCTGTCTTTATTGGCGTTCCCGAGATATATGTAAAACTCCTTTTCGTTCACGGCTATTCATATACTATAAAAATACAACATTATTTTTAGAAGCGGCACGGATGATGTCTTTGGTGGATTTAAATTTATTTTCCCCCTGCAAAAACGCACGGTCGCCCGCATGTACGAATGCCCACCTGTAGAGACGCACGGCAGTGCGTCTCTTCATAAATGAATCTTTATTAAATCTTCTGTGTAAATAGCTCAGCCAACAGAAAGGGCACTGATGCAAACAAAATTGGCCAATCTCTTTTGTGGTTTTCTGCTACAACTAGCTTCTTTGCCTTAAGCGATCTGCGCCATTTTGCATATGACATGTGCCAGGGCTTGTAGTTAAACCGGTATCGCAGCAGACAGTTAAAAAAGTCCTGGTAGACTTTCACATACTTGACCTCGCCTGCTTTTGTATTTGAAACTTGTGGCTCAACGTTTATGCCCAACATTGACTGGTAGGCAACAAAGGGGATGTTTGCTCCGCAATATGGTGTAATTCCAATCCAGGACCAGGGCCTTGGGTTGATCTCAATTAGTTTGAACTCTTCAGTTAAGGTATCTTTTTTATATTCAAACTCAGCAATTCCAGTATAGGCAAAATCTTTGATGATTTTTTTTGTGTTTTGGATAACGTAATCCGGCACAGCATGCGACTCTCCCAGGATATTATCGCCGATGTCGGCGGGGTAGCCCCTTACTTTTCGGCCCGTAAACAAGGCCTTGATTTTGCTTTGCCGGTCACAATAAACTCCTACGGTATACATGTTGTCAGAGACTCCACGCACATATTCCTGGAAGACAAGATGTGGTAACAAACTTTTATTTTCGTATAGATATCTTTCAAGTTCTTCCTTGTTATTTAAAACAACAAGTCTGTTTTTTCGCAGTTCGTTATTTATACTTCCCGCATCGATCCGGGCTGGTACGGATTTATATTTGGCTTTTGCAACGATTGGATAAACAGATCGTTCAACCTCTTTCATCTCCTCTGCTGGCCAGTAACTTGGCGTTAAATAATTTCTTTGTTGCCCAATTTCGTAAAACAAGTCTTTCGAAAGAAAGGTATTTGTTGTTTCAAAATTTGCAACACAGGGATATGCGACTTCTTCCAGGTAAGTTTTGTGTTTTGCAGTAACGAGAGCCCATTCATCATTTGTTGGGAAAAGAACAGGTTTTAGAGGCAGGGATGCGCAGTATTGATAAAGAAAATCAACAAACTCGCTTTCATTTGTCAGGGGGTTCGGACAGCGTTTAAATTTGCAATATTTAGAAAAGGCCCCAACAGAATATTTATAACCCATTGCAATACACGGAATCCCCCTTGCGCCAAGTTCCTGAATTATGCTTAAGCCATTATATGAACTGTTATAAACTATTACGGGATTTTTCATAAAAGAAATTTAGAGGGGTATAAATTCCTGGCCAAATTTATTAGACCACTACATATTTAGACCACCACATATTAATGTGGTTGCAGTTTTGGTTTTTCTATGATTGCTTAGCGATCAAAATCTTTCTCCATTTCGGAAAGTGTTTTTGCTAATGCATCCACCTTTTCTGATGATAATTTCTGACTGTTTGATACTGTGAAACTATTAGGAAGATCATCATTTCTTATTTTTAAGAGAAAACCAGTCTTATCATAATACCATTGGATAAATTTATTCAGGCTTTCTTTCGGGTCTTTACAAAAATCCTCATATTGAATATTAAAACACTTGTTTCTTCCGATTTTTTGGATGTCTTTATTGATTTGCTCCTCTACACCCAATACATATGCACATACTTGTTGAATATAATTGCTGTTATTGTATTTTATATAACTTTCTGGTACTCTTGAAAAGCTTACATGTGGATCACCTGTCAACTCGTATCGTCCTTTCAGAACAGACTGGACGTTTTGTAAAGAATCACGCTGAACCCAAATAAAAACAGCATTGGGAAATAACTTGGCAATATGTGAAATATAAATACTGAAACCTGGCCATTTGGCAACGAATGGGCCTTTAAACTTTTTCTCTATACAGGACACTGTTCCTGTCATTTGCTTACGCTCATTATCAGTATGTACAATTCCTTCTCCACTCTTTTTGGGAAACCATCTGCTCCATATCTGATCACCTTGCGAAGGTGAATGCCATCCCCGGGTTTTGCCATATTTGCTATTGAATAGTTTGGGAGGATTGCAACCATTGAATTTTGATAAAAGACTGGTACTTATAGATGGAAATTCAGGAATTAGGGCTATGGCATTAGAGAAATAAGAAACTTGAGTAGAATAAACGATAGATTGATAAACCAAAGTTGTTCCTGAGCGTGCAGGACCAATAATGAAAATTGGTGGTTTTTGTGGCAAATCATATTGAAGATTAATGCGTCTTTCCAGTGGCCCCAACATTATATTCAGAAGAGATCGGGAGACGTTATGAACGAATCTGACACTCTTTTTTATTTGATACATAGATCAACCTTAATTTAAAACACAACTATTTATTAATTTTTTTCTTCAAGACATCAGAACGTATGTGTGTGTTAAATGCACGTTGTTCTTCAAATATCATCAATTGCGTGGATATTCCGGCCTATATTGACCCCCCTTGTACTCAAGTTGAGCAGAATTGCCGGGTTGCTGTGCATTGGCAGCAAAACTATAAAACATCATCAAGCTTTAAAGTTTCAGGATTTTGTCGATTGTCGAAAAATGTAAGCAGGCAAATCTTTCCGTTTGAAGGATTTTGTTGATTTCGAGCAGCAACGCAGGTTTTTCAATATTGATTATCTTTAAAACCAGATCTAATTTCAATGCTTGAATGTCCATTTTGGTCAGTTTTTGCACAATTTAGTCCGGTTTACCTGGCACAGTCAATCCGAAATGGATGGCACAACTTGAAACGTTTTATCCA
>JAWLDT010000082.1:0-9732 GCA_041686485.1 Bacteroidales bacterium
GTAAACAGTGAACTTCCCACCTTACTCCTCATTCTCATATTCCTTCAAAATATCTTTCACCCCGTCGGTGGTAACACGACCGTAGGTTTTGTCGCCTACCATCACAACAGGCGCCAAACCACATGCACCAACACAACGTAAACAGGTGATCGAATACTTTCCGTCCGACGTGGTCTCCCCTACCGGCACCTCCAGAAGGCGCTTGAACTCATCCAGTACCTTTTCGGCACCACGCACATAACAGGCCGTCCCCGTACAGATGGAAATGGGATAACGGCCCTTGGGCAACATGGTGAAATAGGAGTAGAATGTGACCACACCATATACTTTGGCAACGGGCATATCCAACTCCTCGGCAACAACTTCCTGCACCTCCGCGGGAAGATACCCAAAAATCTCCTGGGCCTTATGAAGAACGTTGATCAACTCAGCGGGGTCATTGTTGAACGAGCTGGCAACTTCCTTCAACTGTTGCACTTCTTTGTCTTTCAATTTTACTTTTACAGAAGTCATTATGATACTATTTTTTTATGATTACAACTACAGCTATTCACAGCAAAATCCTTAGTCAAGCAATACATCTTTTCTCTTTTTATCAAAGTAATGTGTATGCAGCAATTGATGCGCTTTTTCGCTCATCGGCTCACCAAGGAACTCTTCATAAAGCTTGATGATGGATGGGTTTTCATGCGATTTGCGGATCTTCTTACCGGCATCCTCCTCATAAATAGCTTTCTGCCGTGCTGTGATAATCTCAGGATTGCCGTGGTGCAATGGCTGTCCGCCTCCACCAACACAACCACCGGGGCAGGCCATGATCTCGATGGCATGGAAGTCGCTCCTGCCGGCCTTGATGTCATCCAGCAACTTTCGTGCATTCCCCAGGCCATGCGCAATACCGATCCTGATCCCGGTTCCGTTAAAATCGACTTTAGCGGAGCGTATTCCCTCGATGCCACGCAGTTGTTCAAAGGCTATCTTTTCTATCTTATTCCCGGTATGCAGCTCATACGCCGTTCTTACCGCGGCTTCAATAACACCGCCCGTGGTACCAAAGATCACACCGGCTCCGGTTGACTCACCCATGGGCTTATCAAAATCATCCTCCGGCAGACTTTCAAAGTCGATATTGCTGCGTCCGATTAGCATGGCCAGCTCGCGGGTGGAGATTGAATAATCCACATCCGGGTTACCGTCTACCTTGAATTCGTCTCTGGCGCTCTCATACTTTTTCGCCACGCAGGGCATCACCGACACCACGACCATATCTTCCCGTTTCGTATCGATCTTCCCGGCAAAATAGCTCTTGGCAATGGAACCGAACATCTGCTGCGGCGAACGTGCCGTAGACGGGATGTCGCGCATATCCGGGAAATGGTATTCGAAGAAGTTGACCCATCCCGGGCAACAGGAAGTAAGCATCGGCAACTTCACCGACTCGTCTCCATCCAGATGGCGCGTCAGGCGGTCAAGGAGCTCTGTACCTTCCTCCATGATGGTGAGGTCAGCGGCGTAATCGGTATCAAACACATAGTCGAAACCAAGACTTCTAAGGGCTGACACCATCTTGCCGGTTACCAGAGTGCCTGGCTCCATACCGAATGCCTCACCGAGTGCGGCACGTACAGCAGGCGCTGTCTGAACCACTACCTTTTTCTCCGGATCAGCCAGATCACGAATCAGCTGTGGAGTGTGATCCACTTCTGTGAGCGCTCCCGTAGGACATACAGCCACACACTGACCACAATAGGTACATTCGCTGTGATCGAGATCCCGCTCAAAAGCAGGCGCCACAACGGCTTCAAAGCCCCTGTTTACACCCGACAGCACACCAACGGTCTGGAAATCATTGCACATGGTCTCACAACGGCGACACATAATGCATTTATCCATCTCGCGGATGATGGCCGGTGAAAAGTCTGGCTTATACGTCGATTTCTCACCCTGATACGGAATGCTGCGCACACCCATCTTGATGGCCATGTCCTGCAGGTCGCAATGCCCGCTCTTGGCACAAATCAGACAGTCGAAGGGGTGATCGGAAAGGATGAGCTCCAACACTGTCTTACGGGCATTCAGCACCCGTACGCTGTGCGTCTGCACCACCATACCGTCCTGGCATTCAGTTGCACAGGCAGGTGCCAGGTTCCGGCGCCCTTCCACTTCGACC
Organism: Bacteroidales bacterium; assembly: GCA_041686485.1. Taxonomy (GTDB): domain Bacteria; phylum Bacteroidota; class Bacteroidia; order Bacteroidales; family UBA7960; genus PUPG01. Next base: position 2,171 of record JAWLDT010000082.1, read on the forward strand.
ACACATACCCGGCAGCCTCCGGGCTTATGTTCAATATTCAAGTCGCCGAGGTTCATGTAACAAAGCGTGGGAATCTCAATACTCAGCTTCCTGGCTGCATGGAAAATGGTTGTCCCCTTTTCCACCTCAACAGTCCTTTTATCTATAGTTAATTTGATCATTTCCATTATCTCCTGTTCTTAGTGTTTTTAAATGATTGTTACTGCGTTAAACTTACATTTCTCCAGACAGGCACCGCATTTGATACATAGTGACTGATCGATGGTATGCACCTGCTTCCTTTCACCGGAAATGCAGTTTACCGGACAGTTACGGGCACAGGCCGTACATCCCACACAGTTCTCGGGAATGATCTCATAACGGATCAACTCCTTACACGCACCTGCCGGACAACGTTCCTCTTCAACATGCGCTATATATTCTTCATAGAAGTTGTCCATGGTTGAGAGTACCGGATTGGGGGATGTCTGTCCCAGACCGCAAAGAGAGGTATCGCGGATCACGCCGCAAAGGTTCCGCAGGTTATCCAGATCTTCTTTGGTAGCCTGTCCTTTGGTGATCTTTTCCAGCTGCTCATAAAGGCGCTTATTGCCGATGCGGCAGGGAGAACATTTGCCGCACGACTCCTCGACAGTGAAATCAAGGTAAAATTTGGACACCGATACCATGCAGTCGTCTTCATCCATGACGATCATACCGCCTGAACCCATCATGGAGCCGGCGGCTACAAGGTTATCAAAATCAATGGGAGTATCCAGGTGTTTATCGGTCAAACATCCGCCGGAAGGACCACCGGTCTGAACAGCTTTAAACTTCTTGCCATCCTTAATGCCACCGCCGATCTCGAAGATCACTTCCCGCAGGGTTATGCCCATGGGGACCTCGATGAGACCTACGTTGTTGATCTTACCGGCCAGGGCAAACACTTTCGTACCCGTGGATTTTTCCGTACCGATTTTTGAAAACCATTTGGCCCCTTTATTGAAGATTACAGGAATATTGGCAAAGGTCTCCACATTATTTACGTTGGTTGGATGACCATGGTAACCACTCTGTGCTGGGAATGGCGGTTTAAAGGTTGGTTCGCCCCTTTCACCTTCCATGGAATGGATCAGTGCGGTTTCTTCACCACAAACAAAAGCGCCGGCGCCATAGCGTATCTCCACATCAAAATCAAAACCACTTCCCATGATATCCTTGCCCAACAGACCGAGCTCTCGCGCCTGGTCGATGGCAACTTTCAAACGATGGATAGCCAGCGGGTACTCTGCCCTGATATAGATCAGGCCGCGGGTAGCGCCGATGCAATATCCGTTGATCACCATGGCTTCCAGCACGGTATGCGGATCACCTTCCAGGATCGAGCGATCCATAAAGGCACCGGGGTCACCCTCGTCGGCATTACAGACCACGAACTTCTGTTCGCCGGATACCTTGCTGGCGATCTGCCATTTGATGCCGGCCGGGAAGCCACCACCACCACGTCCGCGCAAACCGGAGTCGATCACCTCCTGGATAGCCTCTTCGGGCTTCATCTCCGTCAATACCCGCCCCATGGCTTCATAACCATCGGCTGCAAGGTATTCTTCGATATTTTCAGGGTCAATCAACCCACAATTCCGCAGGGCAATCCGGATCTGCTTCTTATAAAAATCCATCCCCCGCGAATCAGGTATTTTCTGTTTTCCGACCGGGTCAACAAAGAGCAAACGCTCCACACGGCGTCCTTTCACAGCATGCTCAGCGACGAGCTCCCGGGCATCCTCCGGCTCTACAGACACATAGAACGTATTATCGGGGATCACCTTCACAATGGGTCCTTTTTCACAAAAGCCAAAGCATCCGGTTGTAACCACCTGGACATCATCCTGCAGGCCCTGCTCCTTGATTTCTTTTTTTAGATTTTCGTACAGCATGTCGCTGGCTGAGGCACGGCACCCGGTACCCCCGCAAACCAGCATATGCATCTTGTATGTTGCCATTTCGCTATTCCTCCTTATTTATATTTTGATCAATGGTTTTATAATTGACCGGAATGATACCGTCAACCAGCTCCTGGTTCCTTATATATTTTTCGATGATTTCATCTGCTCTTTTCTCATCCACATATCCATAAACCACCGGCTCATTACCGGGAATGGTTACCTCCACCGTAGGTTCTGCATAGCAGTAGCCCATACAGCCGGTCTGTGTTACAATAGCATCGATGTTTCGCTTATCCAGCTCTTCTGAAAAATAAGCCATAATGTCTTTTGCTCCGGAAGCAATGCCGCAGGTAGCCATAGCCACCTTTACCTGCACCCGGCCTTCGGGTTTATCACTCTTTTCCCGAAGGGAGATCTTTGACTGAAGATCATCTTTCTTCTTTTTAAGATCTGCCAACGATTTGATTTTTGTCATGATTGGTTCTCCCTTTAATTGTTATTAATCGTATTGTTTTAAATAATAAATATGCTTAGATGGCATCCATATCCTGCAGGTTTTCCTGTATCATCTCTTTGAGATAACGAACAATCTCAGGATCACTGACAGGCATACCCTCAAGTGCTTCACTGACTTCCCTGGTATCCAGCACAAAATCCGTATCATCCTTCCGGTGCACGTAACGGAAACGAATATCGGGGTTTCCGCCGATTAGCATTCCTACCACACCGGGTATGTCTCCAGCCGCCGGACGATCAATATTATCATGTACAAACACCGCTTCAATCGTCGTTCCCTCACCAGGAGTTGATTCGATAGTCAAGTTGCCACCTGTTTGTTCGGCATTCTGCTTAAAAAGTGGTATGCCCAGCCCCACCTTCCTGGTGGTGCGTGATGTATAATAGGGATCTGTCACTTTTTCAACCATGTCCCTGCTCATGCCCTTCCCATCATCTTCTATTCGGATTCGGTAAGTATTCGCTGCGGTATCCTCCGTTATAGTAACAGTGATATTCCTCGCATCAGCCGTGATAGCATTCTGCACGATATCCAAAATATGCAGAGACAGGTCCTTCATGTGTTTACAGTTACATTATCAATCTGATTACATACATGTTACCTAAGGTAATTTCTCAATACTTACCTTTCTTCCGCCTTCGCCTTTCAGGGCCATCCGGATTTCATCAAAGCTCCGTGTTTTCATCTCAAAGATGCTGATGCCGGTTCCGAGCTGTTCCGGATGATGTGCATCCGAACTCTGCACAAAGGTGTATGTGGCCAGGTCCGGAAACTGTGCCAGGATCGAATCGGGCGTAGCCTGCTTCGATATTTCAAGGGCTTCCGCCTTCAGACCGGGTGGCACAAAACCCAACTGGCTAAACAGGCTGAAACGCTGCCGGTCGATATGGGCCGGAATAAACATGCCGCCAAGGCTGTGTACCTTCTCTTCTACCTGATCAATTGACTGGTCCAGACCGGATATCAACAGGTTTTCAATCTCTTCGATGATCATCTCCTCCTCATCCACCACCACCTGATGACCAAAGACATCAGGTTTATTGATGACGGGTGAGATATGGGCATCCAGATATTCCTGAAAGCTTGCCAGGGTCTCATTATTTTCAAAGAACGCCAGGCAGTGGATCTCTTCTTTGGTTGCTACTTCGGCACCCGTCAGGACGAAGATCCCTTCTTTTGCTGCCATCTTTTTTATCAGTGCGCCGTGTTTCGTGCTGTTGTGATCGGCAATGCCAAGGATATCGATATTCTTCCGGGCTGCCGTTTCCACAATGCTGGCCGGACTCATTTCCAGGCTCCCGCAGGGACTGAGTACGGTATGCACATGCAGGTCGGCGCGATAGTTATTCATTGTTGTTGAATCAGTTCATAGATCTTTCCGGTAATCTCGAAAGCGCTCATGGTTGTTCCCAATATGGGAATACCTTCTTCCTGGCTTTGCCCGGCAGTATTCTCGTCAGGCTTATTACCGTTAACCAGCACCACCGCTGCCAGGTCTTTCAGTGATGCGATGGCCATCACGTTCTTATGGGTTTGCAAGGTGATCCAAACCTGACCGGCATCAGCACGCCCCATCACATCACTCAAAAGGTCGGAAACATAACCGCCGGTAACTTCATGATCCAGGCCGGCTTCGCCGCTGAATACTGTCAAACCGAGCGTATGAACGATATCTGTTACTTTCATGATCGTATAGCTTACAATACTGGTTACTTATTATGATTCATTATCCAAAGACTGATTGATATGTACGGGTCCCGAAAATTTATCAGCTCCCCAAATGTCTTTCATGATCGCCAGCGACCGTTCAGCCTCCATCTGTCCTTCCTGTTCCATGCGCTTCTGCACATAGATACAGCGATCAATCGTAGCCGTTCCCTGGACAATATCTTCTGCCAGGGCGTTGCAGGTTGGCGAACCGCAAACACCGCAGTCGACATTCGGCAGGTCTTTTCGTATATCCTGCACCTTTTTCATCTTTTCCATGGCCACCCCCATGTCCTCATCGAGTTTATCCATGGCCCTGGGCCGGATCTGATCAACCTTCAGGCGATCTTTGAGGGACGATGCATGATCCATGATGCTGGCTCCTGAAGTGTCACGGATAACGCGTTCATCGCCGTTGGCAAGTTCTCCTGCACGTTTGCCGAGGCGTTCCACGGTGAAAAACCTGTTCCCGCTTGTTAATATACCACCTGCACAGCTCTGATCGCAGGCACGCAGCTCCAGAAAGTCAATGTCACTGATCTCCTCATTTTCCAGCTTTTCCAAAAACTCAATCACGTTATTCACCTCATCGATAGCCAGTGCCCTGCCGGGCATATTGGCAGCCTCACCGTCAGTGAGGGTCCAAAGGACTTCGTCCGGGTTCAGCGATTGTATGGCAGGAAGCGCACAATATTTTTTTCCGCTGAGCCCCTGTTTGACCTTCGTATATAACTTATTATAGATGAAATCCATATTGATAACACCGGTTATGGGTGACGTTGCTTCGCCTACCGGGCTTTTGATGGCGGCTATTTTGGCAGCGCAGGGTGTAATATAGAATACGCCTGTTTGCTCCGGGTCGGCTCCTTCATCAACAAGTTTTTGCCGGTAATACATAGCGGCAATATCCAGTGGTGCTTTGTACAGCAAAAGGTTGTCGGTAAACATCGGGAAGCGCACCTGGATCAGGCGTACGATGGCCGGACAAAACGTAGAGATCAACGGACCACGGATGTCCTTTTGGTTGACCGCGCCTGTCATAGACTCCTTGAGGATACGTGCCCCATGCTCTACTTCAAAGATATGGGTGAAGCCCATTTCCATCAGCACGCTGCAAATCTGGGCAACCGACACTCCCGGCGGGAACTGGCCTGGCAGCACATTAGGGATCAAAGCCACACGGTGCTCATAATCAAAAATGTGGTTAAAGTCATCCTGTTCCACAATGATGGCGCCCACCGGACAAACCATATAGCATTTACCACAATCAATGCAGCGATCGTCAATCAATTCGGCTTTCCCGTGTTTTATACGAATGGCTTCGGTGGGGCATACATTCATGCAATGGGAGCATCCGATACAGACCTCCTTACGAAACTTCAAAGCATGATGAAAAATAGCAGCCATTCCGTATATTTTTATTGATGGAGAAACATGGTGATCTCCACCACAGTTCCTTTATCTACTTCGCTGTTAATAGTCAGCTCATCGGCATTCTTTTTCATGTTTGGCAATCCCATACCTGCACCAAACCCCATCTCCCTGACTTCAGAGCTGGCTGTGGAATATCCTTCCTCCATAGCCTGTTCGATATCGGCGATGCCAGGGCCTTCATCTTTCAGGGTGATTTTTATCCTTTCGGTATCAATATCAACATAAATGGTACCACTGTAGGCATGTGCCACAATATTGACTTCCCCTTCATAGGTAGCCACCACCGTTCGCTTGATGATGGCAATATCCACGTTCAGCTTTTTAAGGATCTTTTTGATGTCGCTGGAAGCATACCCTGCCCTGGTAAAGTTGCCGCCATCGACATTGTATTCAAAATGCATTTTTTCAGACATGGCGTATTAAAATATGGGCTTTACACCAGCCTGATACAGCAGGCCACAGGTTTTAAATACAGAATAACGGCATTGAATAATGGCCATCCCGTTTTCTGCCGCCAGTTCAATCATTTCCGGTGTCACCTTTTTATTACGGGCAAAAATGATACATTGTATATCTGACATCTCAGCCGTCCGTATTGTCTGCATATTTGCCAGACCGGTAATCAGCAACACATGGTTATCTTTCAGGGTAAGTACATCGCTCATCAGGTCGGATGCAAATGCCACTTCAATGCGAATGGCATCTGTGTTGCCACCACAAACGAGCGTTGCATCCAATGTCTGAACAATGTCATTTACCTTCATAATCTGTGTGCTTAGCCGGTCATATAATCCCTTCCGCCCTGCTGACCTGTCCTTTTTGCAAAATTTGTTACAAAAATAATCACTTGCAAATCAAAAAACAAATAAAGTTGTGAATTTTTTCACATCTTCTTTTTAGCTTTGATCTTTTCGTATTACCTCTTTCGAGCTTCCGGTTTCGGGTTTTGAGCTCCTATGCACCGTCAATTATTTAGTTTATTGAGAATAACGGCCAGATCTGAGTATATGGATGTATTTTCGACGATAACGTGTTCAGGGACTTTGATTGATTGGGGGGTAAAATTCCAGATAGCTTTGATGCCCCAGGCAACGGCAAGATCCGCTACATCCTGGGCGGCATGATCGGGTGTGGTAATAATCGCTATCCGGGCCGAATGCTTCCTTGAAAGGTCTCTGAATGCATCCAGGCTGTGTATTTTGATATTTTTTATAGAAGCATTGATGATACCGGGGTCTACGTCAAAACCGGCAATGATCTCCAGTCCGTATTGCCTGAGTCCATCATAGTTGATCAATGCGCGGCCCAGGTTACCAACACCGAAGAGAAACGCATTTTCTTTGGTATCAAATTCAAGGAAATCAATAATGGTGTCGATAAGCTGATCTACATCGTATCCGACCTTTGTGCGTCCCTTGATGCCTGTATAAGAAAGGTCTTTCGTTACCAGGGTGGCATCCATTTTGAATGTTGATGCGACCTGACTGGATGATACCCGTTTGATCCCATTAATTTTCAAAGCTTTGAAATAGCTCAGGTAACCCGGCAAACGCCGGAGTGTCGGGGTAGGAACCTGCGATGAAGTACCATTATTGTTTTGCTCTTTCATATGTGTCGTATTTATTCGTCTGTTGAAAGCTTATATGCTTTTTGCATCCTCACGTGGGAAGAAAATGCAATAAAGATATTTTTCGTTAATGCAAAAATACAAATCATAACAACATAGCCAATTTATTTCTTTATATGTTGTTATTTTTGTAACATCATGTTTTTGTGTCGAACATGAGCGTCTTTCTCATGTAATCCTTTCGGGGTTTGTGTTTCGTTTGTGTTTCCCTTTTTTCTATAATCGTTTCATCCCCCGGGGAATCCACGCATCTATGTTTCATTTTTTAAGTGCGCAGCCCAGGTGCTGCGGCTACCACTGTTCCTTTTTGTAAATGGTACGTCGGCCGAGGTCACGCAGCCCAAGTGCTGCG
>JAWLDT010000083.1:0-2575 GCA_041686485.1 Bacteroidales bacterium
ACAGATGAAAATGAACAAAACGTTAAAGATCGCGCTGATCATTCTGGGGGTTCTCCTGGTGGTGATCGTCATTGCCCGGAGCGCAGGCTGGGTTGATACCAGTGAAGTACAGTTTGTTTCGGCCGAAGAGGCACAACGTCGTGATGTTTTGGAGATCGTGACGGCCAATGGCCGGGTGCGACCAGTGACTGAAGTTAAAATTACACCGGATGTCTCGGGGGAGATTATAGTACTGAATGTGGAAGAGGGGGACTATGTCCGGAAAGGCCAGCTGCTGGCGCGCATCAATCCGGACATCTATGAGTCTGTCCTCGACCGTGCGGAGGCTTCCCTGAACACCGCAAAAGCGAATCTGGCCAACGCCCGTGCCCGCGCCCTGCAGGCTGAGGCCCAATACAACAATGCCAAAGCTACTTATGAGCGAAACAAACGGCTTTTCGAGTCGGATGCCATCTCCGCCTCCGAATACGATAACGCCCATGCACAATACCTTATGGCTGAAGCCGACGTGGAAGCCAGCAAGCAAAATGTTGTATCCGGCGAGTTTCAGGTGAGAAGTGCTGAGGCTAGTGTGCGCGAGGCGCAGGACAACCTGGAGAAAACCAACCTGTACGCTCCGATGGACGGCACCGTGTCGCGGCTCGACGCGGAGATTGGTGAGCGGGTGGTCGGAACAGCGCAGTATGCAGGTACCGAGATCATCCGTATTGCCAATCTCAATGCGATGGAAGTGATTGTCGATGTGAATGAAAATGATATCGTCAGGGTCAACGAAGGCGACACGACGTTCATAGAAGTGGATGCCTTTTTCGGTGAAACCTTTAAGGGAGAGGTGACCTCTATTGCCAATTCCGCCGCTGGTGATGGCCTGGATGTTGACCAGGTCATCAACTTCGAGGTACGTATCCGCATGCTGCCGGCCTCGTACGAGCATCTTCTGCCTGAAGACCGGCCACACATGTCTCCCTTCCGTCCTGGCATGTCTGCAACCGTGGACATACAGACACAACGTGCCCGGAACGTAGTTACTGTTCCCATTCAGGCGGTGACTACCCGTGAAGATACAGATCCCGGCAACGGCGATTCATCCGGCGAGGAGGATGGTACGCCCGGCAGCCCCAAAGAGTTCGTTTTTCTGTATGATGACGGTGTGGCCAACATCACGGAGGTGCGCTCAGGCATTCAGGATAACCAATATATTGAGATTAAAGAAGGTCTGGAGGAAGGACAGGAAGTGATTACAGGGCCCTACCGGATGGTGTCACGGGAGCTGGCAGACGGTCAGCAGGTAGAAAAAGCGGCACGGCAGGACCTGTTCCGTTAATGAATTGGACACAGCCCGCTTGTGATTTTTTACAGGATATGATGAGATAACCGGAGAATACGGCGCACATACTGTCGTGCAGGCAGGTGCGGTTATTCGAAAGTTGAAAATCGTTTATCAGGATAGTATGGCATATTTGCTGCATATGGAGACCTCTACCATGGTCTGTTCTGCCGGACTGTCGAATGACGGGGAGATGATTGCTTACCGGGAGGATAAAAGTGCGTCGTATGCGCACTCCAGACGGTTGTCCGTTTTTTTGGGAGAGCTGTTTGAGGATGCTTCCATCAAACCAGCCGACTTATCTGCCGTGGCTGTCAGTCAGGGACCCGGCTCCTACACCGGACTCCGGATCGGTGTGTCCTCCGCAAAAGGATTGTGCTATGCCCTGGATATTCCATTGATTGCGGTTGATACCATGCTTGTGCTATCCGTCAACGCCCTGAAACATCTTTCCGGGCAGCAAATGCTTCAGCAAGATCAGGAGGATGAGCATGGGGAAACCCTGCTTTGCCCGATGATCGATGCCCGGCGCATGGAAGTATATTACGCCCTGTTTACGCCCGCGCTGAAGAATGTCCGGCCGACACAGGCACAGGTTGTTGACCGGCATACCTTCGCTGACTTGCTGAAAAGCAACCGGGTCATTTTTTTCGGGGACGGTGCCGCTAAATGCCGGACAGCCATCACCGGACCGAATGCTGTATTTCTTGAAGACGTTTGGCCAACCGCCAGCGGGATGGTCGCCGAAGCGGAACGTCTCTTTCATCTCGGCGACTTTGTTGATGTGGCCTACTTCGAGCCTTTTTACCTTAAAGACTTTCTTGCCGGAACACCAAAGGTGAAGGGTCTGTACACATAATTGCTTATATTTGTAGTAAGTTGGTGCAATATGTGGCAAAAAATACTATCCATCCTTCGAAACAAATACGTGCTTGTGTTCCTGGCGGTATTTGTATGGCTTTTGTTTTTCGACAACCATAGCCTGATTTTGCAGTGGCGCATTCAGCAACAGCTTAATGAGTTGCGTCAGCAAAAAGAGTTTTACCAGGAAGAAATCAGGCAGGACAGTATGGCCATTGAGCGCCTTGAAAATGACCCTGACGCCCTGGAGCGTTATGCCCGTGAGAAGTATATGATGAAAAAGGAGGGGGAGGATGTATTCATTATTGTGGATGATGATGATGATGAACAGGATTGATGACCGGTTTCACGGCCATGCCTTATAATGGGTCAACATTCACGCTTTAT
>JAWLDT010000083.1:2675-9652 GCA_041686485.1 Bacteroidales bacterium
AACATTCACGCTTTATAGTGGGTTAACATTCACGCTTTATGGTGGGTTAACATTCACGCTTTATAGTGGGTCAACATTGAAGATGATTCTGACCGGCTGCCACGCTTTCTCTTTTTGAAACCGTTCAGCGACACCCTGAAGCTTTTCTTTGTCGGATGTAAGTCGCGGACTGCGATCCAGTTTTACCAGGCTGTTTTTAATGTATTGATTACGGATCCTTGCCACCACCGGGTATTCGGGACCCAGCACCTTTTTGGGGAACACCTGCCGGATGCGTGCGGTTAGCTCGTCGGCGGCACGGTTCAGCAGGTCGGGGTCATGATGCAACACCGTTACCATCACCAACCGGGAGAATGGCGGGTAATGGAACTGACGCCTTTCCGCAATTTGCTGTTGATACATTCCTTCGTAGTCATTGCCGGTGACCTGCCGTATTACCGGATGGTCCGGGTTGTACGATTGTATGATCACCTTCCCTCTCTTTTTAAAACGACCGGCCCGGCCACTAACCTGCGCCATAAGCTGAAATGCGCGTTCATGGGCCCTGAAATCCGGGAAGTTCAACATGTTGTCTGCATTCAGGATGCCTACAACACCCACATTGTTGAAGTCCAATCCTTTGCTTACCATCTGTGTGCCAACCAGGATATCAATCCGGCGCTGTTCGAAATCCTGAATGATATGTTTGTAAGCATGTTTTGAGCGGGTGGTGTCCAGATCCATCCTGGCAATCTGGCTGTCCGGAAAAAACAAGGGCAGCTCTTCTTCGATCTTTTCCGTACCAAAGCCTCTCATCTTGATTGAGGTAGATGTACAGGAGGGACATTCTGCCGGTGGTGTGGTGGTATAGCCGCAGTAATGACACTTCAGGCGGTTGATTTTTTTATGATAGACAAGGGTTACATCGCATTGATGACACTCTGGCAGCCAGTCACACACGTCGCATTCCAGCCGCAAAGAAAAGCCCCGTCTGTTTTGGAACAATATCACCTGTTCTTTTTCTGCCAGGGCTGTTTTTATGCTGTCGAACAACAGGGGGGAGAAGTGTGACTTCATGGCTTTCTTTCTGGTGTCCCTGCGCAGGTCGGCAACCTGCACTTCCGGCATGAGGACACCGCCATGGCGTTTATCTATGCGGGCGTATCCAAACTTTCCGGCCCGGACATTGGTAAACACTTCGAGGGAGGGTGTCGCGGAGCCTGTTAGCACCTTGGCGCCAAACATCTTCGCGAGGTAGATGGCGGCATCACGGGCGTGGTAACGGGGGGCGGGGTCATGCTGTTTGTAGCTTGGCTCATGCTCCTCATCAATGATGATCAGGCCGAGGTTCTGAAACGGAAGAAACATGGCCGACCGTGGCCCCAGCACCAGGTCGTAACGGATAAGCTCATTGCCGGTTTGAATGCCACCTTGTAGCAGGTTGTTCCACACCTCGGTGCGCTCCATCGGGTTAAACCGCGAGTGGTAAATGCCGGCGCGGTTGCCAAAATGGCGCTGCAACCGGTTAATGATCTGGGCGGTCAGGGCAATCTCCGGTAACAGGTAGAGGACCTGTTTGCCCTGCCGGATGGTTTCTTTGATCAGTTGTATGTAGAGCTCTGTTTTACCGCTGGAGGTCACTCCGTGAAGCAGCGTCACATCATGCTGCTTAAACCCCTCCCGGATATCGTGGAGGGCTTGTTCCTGTTCCTCATTGAATACGATCTCCTGTTCCCCGGCAGGCGTATGGTCGAAATAGCTGACTTCTTTTTCATATACTTCAAAAACGCCTTTTTTGACAAGCGCTTTTAGTGCTTGCGGACCGCCTTTTATTTGGCCGGTCAACTGCTGTTGGCTGACATCCCGGGGCTGTTGGCCAAAAGGTTCCGCCAGCCTGATATAGTTCATCAGCACCTCCAGTTGTCGGGGTGCTTTCTTTTCTGTCTCATCAAATATTTCTTTGAGATGCCCTTCATGTCGAAAGTGCTCAGACAGGCGTACCTGTTTGACACGTTTCGGGCGCCAGGGGTTTTCCAGCTCTTCTTTTGTGATCAGTATCCCCTTGTCTATCATGGTTTTGATGAGGGGAAGGACTTTGGGCAGCGCGGTGGTGGCGGAAGCCTCTTTCAGGGTTATCTGTTTCTTGTTCCTGAGGGCATCCACGAGAGCCTGTTCTTTTTCTCCCAGGTTTTCGTCGTCTTCGCGGCGGGAAGGATTAAGCGCCAGACGGGTTTCGCCGGCCAGCTTCATGGCAGGCGGCAGAGCTGCGTTCATGACGTCGCCTTCGGTGCAGAGGTAATACCTGGCTATCCATTCCCAGAAGGCAAACTGGGTGGGGGTAACCACATGTCCTTCATCGAGAATGTTGTGCATATACCTTGCCTGGAAGCCTGAGGGGGGCTCTTCGTGAAGGTCTTTAACCAGTCCGGCATACACCTTGTTCCGGCCAAAAGGGACAACCACCCGTTGCCCCCGGCAAATAAGGTGATTCAGTGCGTAAGGCACCCTATAGGTGAAACAGCCCCTGAGTGGCAGGGGCAGAAGGATCTCCGCAAATAGGGTCTGGCGTTTCACAGTCAGGTGTTTGATTACGCGGCAACCTGTTGCTTAATCACCCATACAAATACCGACACCTCTGGCAGACTTGACCAGATCGGAATCCGGGTTGACGAAGTTATAATGGCTGATGGCTTCTTCAAAAGGCACAGGGACAATACGGGGGTGGTGGTAGGCTACCATCTTACCAAAGTCCTCACGCAATACCATTTCGAACGCTTCTACACCAAACTGGGTTGCAAGAATGCGGTCGTAAGCGCTTGGGGTTCCGCCACGCTGCAGGTGACCCAGAACGGTTTCGCGAATGTCTGTCTCCAGCCCGGCCTCTTTCAGTTCAGAGATCAGCTTGGAAGCTACGCCGCCCAGGCGTTTGTTTTTGTAACCCACCTCCTTGCTTTCTGCATAATGTATATCTCCCCCAATGGGTTTGGCTCCCTCGGAGACCACCAAAATGGCATAACCGCGATCGTGATGGAAGCGGGAGTATATTTTTTCCAGGACATTATTGATGTCATAAGGGATCTCCGGGATCAGGCAAACGTCGGCACCACCGGCTATGGCGCTGTGGAGACCTATCCAGCCTGCATAACGTCCCATCACCTCCAGCACAAACACGCGGTTGTGGCTGGCTGCCGTGGTTACCAGTTTGTCTACGGCTGTTGTGGCCTCCTGTACCGCAGTCTGGAAACCGAACGTAAAGTCCGTTGCCGAAAGGTCGTTGTCAATGGTTTTGGGAACCCCGATGATATTACATCCTTTCTTGTAGAGGTTTTGAGAGATTTGCTGGGATCCGTCACCACCAATGTTGATTACCGCATCAACACCAAGGTATTGCAGGCGTCTCAGCATCTCATCAGAACGGTCGGCTGAGCCCCAGGTGCCATCCTGGTTTTTGATCGGCCACGCGAAAGGGCCGCCTTTGTTGGTGGTGCCAATGATGGTGCCTCCACGTATGTGTATGCCGGCCACGGCTTTTTCATCCAGAACCATGATCTCGTTAGGCTCATTCAGGATGCCATCAAAGGCATTGATGCTGCCGATGACTTCCCAGTTTCGTTCCTGCTGTGCCCGCATCACGATGGCACGGATCACCGCGTTGAGTCCGGGGCAGTCTCCACCACCCGTGGCAACCAGTACGCGCTTTCTCATTGAACTTTTCATGCTATTCTCGTTTTTGTGTGATCAATATATGTTTCCTGACAACGCTGTTTGCATTTCATGCGTTCATACGCAGTGCGATAGTCAGGCTTCTGTCGCTTTCTTTTCTTTATGGTTTCCTTTAAACAGTTCGTATGTGTTAAATGTGCAGGGTAAAGGGCCATTGTACACCGGAAATTTTTGCCGGGGTTTCAGGCCGATGTTTTTGATGGCATTGAGTTCCGAGCTGATGATGCCGGCCTGGTAGCCGGTATAGCGTTGTTTCAGTGTGTCTCCTATCCGTGTATATAACTCCCTTGCATCCCTGAGTTTCATACGTTCTCCGTAGGGGGGATTCATCAATATCCATCCTTCTTTGGCGGGTGGGGTGTAGGTAAAAAAGTCATTTCGCTGGATTCGTATGCTTCCCATAAAGCCCGCATTCATGGTGTTTTGCCTGGTGTTGTCAAGAGCCCCGCCCCTGATATCGCTGGCAATGATGGTAGCTTCCAGGGGTTTCTGCAGGTTTCGGGCGCTTTCTTTTTCCTGTTGAAACAGGTTGTCATCATAAGATAAGAGATGCGAAAACCCAAAGGTTTTTCTGTCAAGGCCCGGTGCTGTCTCTGTCGCCATCATGGCTGCTTCTATGGCAAAGGTGCCACTGCCGCACATCGGGTCAATCAAAAGGCTCTTCTTGTCCCAGCCCGACAATGCAATAAGTCCGGCAGCCAGGACCTCATTCAGCGGCGCCTGTCCGCCTGCCCTGCGATACCCTCTCTTGAACAGGGGGTCACCACTGGTGTTCAACGAAACAAGGCCGCGGTTCCCCTGTACATTAACAACAATCCGCGCCTGGGCATGTTCAGTGTCAACACCGGGACGTTTACCGGCATGTTCTCTAAAATGATCCACGATGGCATCTTTTGTCAGTTGTGCCAGGTACAGGGTGTTGTTGAACACAGGGGAGTCGTTGGCGATGGCATGGACCGCGATGGTTTTATCCGGCTGAAACAGGTCCTGCCAGGCGATGGTGCGCATCTGATCATAAAAAGAATCCCTGCTGTCAAATCCGAAAGAACCCAGGTGCTGCAAAATATTTAATGCCGTGCGGCACCGGAGGTTAATCTTGTAGAGCAACTGCAGGTCACCGGTAAAGGAGACTCCGCGCCGCAGCTGTTGCACATCGTGTGCACCCAGCGACCGGAGCTCACCGGCCAACACATCCTCCAGACCGGAAAAAGTTTTGGCAATGTACGTCGTGTGGTTGTTATGCAAAGGGGGTTTCTTTAAAGAACGTTATCTTACTGTAATTTTCCGTCTACAATGACCTGATGTACCTTGTCGCTGCCGTAAGCATAGGGTAAATATGCGTAAGTCGGAATACGCTTTGTTATGATCAGGTTGGCTTTTTTCCCAACGGCAATGCTGCCGAGTTCGTCTTCCACGCCCATCGCATAAGCCCCATTAAGGGTAACGGCATGGATCACCTCTTCGGGCAGCATTTTCATCTTAATGCTTCCCAGCGACATCACCAGCTGCATGTTGCCTGATGGTGAAGACCCCGGGTTGTAATCACTTGCCATGGCTACAGGCAGGCCGCCGTCAATCATTTTTCTGGCAGGCGGAAATTCCAGCTCCAGGAAAAACGCAGCGCCCGGAAGCAGGGCCGGCATGGTTTCACTATCTTTAAGGGCACGGATCTCTGCTTCACCCGTAAATTCCAGGTGGTCTACGGAGAGGGCATTGTGTTTGACCCCTACCTGTATTCCGCCGGAAAAGTCAAGCTCGTTGGCATGTATCTTGGGTTTTAATCCGTGTTTGATGCCTGCCGTTAGGATACGGTCTGTCTCTTCTTCGGTAAAGAAACCACGGTCGCAGAAAACATCAATATAATCGGCAAGGTCTTCACCGGCTACCATCGGGACCATTTCCTGAATGACAAGGTCAACGTATTCGTCCTGCCGGCCTTTATAATCAGGTGGCACGGCATGTGCGCCCAAAAATGTGGCCTTGATGGTTAAGGGACTTATTTCCTTGAGTCTTCTGGCCACCCGCAACATCTTGATCTCGCTTTTGGTCGTCAGCCCATAGCCGCTTTTAATCTCCACGGCCCCGGTGCCCATCATCTTAATCTCTTCAAGACGCTCATACGCCTGTTCCACCAGTTCATCCTCGGAGGCGTCCTGCAATCTGCGGGCAGAGTTCAGGATACCACCGCCCCGCTTTGCGATCTCTTCGTAGCTCAGACCGCGTATCTTATCAATATACTCAATTTCACGGCTGCCGGCATATACAATATGGGTATGTGAATCGCAGAATGAAGGCATCACCATACGTCCGGATGCGTCAACCTGCTCCACATCCTTACGGTCTTCATAGCCGGCAAAAGGACCATTATAAAAATCATCCATGCTGCCAAAACCCTTGATGACCCCTTCATCAATAAACACATAGGCGCTTTCTATGGTCGGCAACTCCGACATGTCCTTGCCTTTGACCATTTTACGCGGCGCTTCTTCGGTTTGTAACAGGGATTTTATGTTTTTGATTAAGATTTTCATAGCGCTGTGTTTTTAGTAGTCACCGTCCTGTGGTTTCCTGATCAACAGCCATGTGTCATTATATTCCGGGTAATTGGTTCTGATTTGTTGTATACGCGTTCTGGCGGGAGTTTCGTTGTCATAAGCGTTTACAGACACCCTGTGAAAGCCTGTTTCCGACATCAGTATCACCGGGTCGAAGCCCAGATCACCCAGTGTCTCTGTAAAATCTTCGGCATTGTCTTTATGGATAAAGCTTCCCATAATGACAAAATAGTCACGCTCCTGGTGGGAGGCTTCCTCTGCTTCTGTTTCGAAAGAAACACGTTCTTCAACAACCCGGATATCCCTGCCATCTGTTTCGGGTTCAGGTTCCAGTTGAGGTTCCGCTTCAGAGACTTCTTCTTCGGCCGGGGAGGGCTCGGGTTCCGTAGCGGTTTCCTGTGATTTGCAGGCCACCATCAGCATGCTGACGGTCAGCAAAAGGATCATTATTCGATTCATGTTTTTATGGTTTATATGAATGCTGTATATCAATGTGTTGTAGTTTTGTTTTTCGCTGATGCTCCCAGATGTCCCCATTGATAACTGGTTACACAAGCTGTTGTATTTTAGCTCATTTAAGCTGCCCCTATCTTCAGGGCGCAGGGGGTTCATGGTGGTGTCCTCTTCCCCAGGGCGCTGCCACCGGGCTAAATTAACCTGCCCTTTCAGGGCGTTCCAGTACGCAGCCCAAGTGCTAAGACTACCACCATATCTCTTTTT
>JAWLDT010000084.1:0-4308 GCA_041686485.1 Bacteroidales bacterium
AACAATGCTGCAGATTGGCAGGAGCCTGTAACAACGCCTTCCGACAGGGAATAAACACATGAAACGCCCATGTCGAAGATTTTGACACACAGGGGGGATATTTTTTTGCCCCCGTTTTACATGCGGATTTTTACTATCTTTGGGTAAAGTGAGTATAATTTTCCACACCAATCCGCTGATTATCCTATGGGTAAGATCCTGATCATTGATGATGACGCCTATGTTTGTAAGCAGTTGACAGAGTTTCTGCAAAAACACGGGTTTGATGTGCTCTCGGCTTACACGGCCAATAAGGGTCTAAAGCTGCTGAAAAGCGGGGATGTGGATTTCATATTTTGTGATTACCGTTTGCCTGATACCTACGGACTGGAGGCGTTTTCCCGCATTAAAAGGATAGATCCGCATGTGCCGGTGGTTTTTATGACGGCATATGCCGATGTCAGAACGGCCGTGAAGCTGATCCGGCGTGGTGCCCTGGATTATGTGACCAAACCCCTGCTGCCCGAAGCGGTACTTAAACTGGTGTATAAGGGTTTGCAAGATGAGTCTGAGAACAAGGCAGCTTTTGAACAACAATTTATCGCAGGCTCCAGCGTAGCCATGCAAAATGTGATGACCCATGTTGACCTGGTAGCGCCCACCGACCTGAGTGTGCTGATAGAAGGGGAGACCGGTACGGGAAAAGAGTATGTGGCCAGGCTCATTCATTATCGGAGTCACAGGCAGGATAAACCTTTCGTGGCGCTTGATTGTGGTGCACTGCCCGGCGACCTGGCCAACAGCGAATTGTTTGGCCACGTAAAAGGGGCCTTTACCGGCGCCGTCCAGGACAAGAAAGGTTGTTTTGAGGAGGCAGATGGCGGCACATTGTTCCTGGATGAAGTCGGGAACCTGTCACACGAAAACCAGGCGCGGCTGTTGAGAACGTTGCAGGAAAAAACGATCAGCCGCCTGGGGGACAGCAAAACGGTTGATGTGGATGTCCGCATCATTACCGCCACCAATGAGGCATTGCAGGATGAAGTTAAAGAATGGCAGTTTCGCGAAGACCTGTATCACCGTCTCAATGGGTTTAAAATCTCCATACCGCCCCTGCGCGAGCGTAAAGAAGACATCTTTGTGTTTGCAAAGCGCTTCCTGGAAAACGCCAACCGGGAATTCTATAAATCGGTGGCTGGTTTTGATGAGGAGGTGGAAGCGATTTTCCGGCGATATCCCTGGCCCGGGAATATCAGGGAGCTGGAAAGCATCGTTAACAGGTGTGTGTTGCTTGCCTCCGGTAACCTGGTGACTGCCGACACCCTGCCGGATGAGCTTAGAAGGGCTGGAATGGAAGTGGAGGAACAGGAAAGACCCGACAAAGAGCGGCCTGCTACGCTAAAACAGGCCGCTATAGCTGCTGAGCGCGAAGCCATTCTTCACGCACTGAAGATTTCCGGCTACAATAAATCCAAAGCAGCCGACATCCTTGAGGTAGACCGAAAAACGCTGTACAACAAAATACGTGAGTACAGCATCCGCTTGCCTTAGCGTTAGTAACGAAGGGCTGCCGCCGCCATGGTTCCTTCTTCCGGCATCTCATCCTCATCCATCAGGTAAACGCGACCACCCTGTAAAAAAGCATCGATGGCCGACCGGTCAAGCAGGCAATGATTATCAGGGCGTTTCTTGTCATGGATGTCAACATCACCGCTTGCACTGTCAAAAACGCCATACAGGTTTTTGTCTTTCAACACAAACAGGCTGTCTATCCGGCCATTTTTTGCCGCCTGGACAATATCTCCCATGATGGTTGTCGTCCGGCTTTTGCCGGTCAAAAAGTGATAGTGCTCAAGGGCTTCTCTGCGTTGCTTGTTAAACGCCTCTTCCAGAAGCGCCCAGGCTTCCCTGTGCAGGGTATCCATCTGCTTGTTCTCAGGACTTCCCTGTATATAACTGCCATGTAGGTTTTTATATGTATTCACCTTCCGGTAAAGGCCAAAGATGTATTCGACACATGCCAGCAGCAGAGGGGCCTCGTAGTCCTGCAGCACCTCTGCCAGGTTTTTGTCGACCTCACGGAGATGCTTCAGCACTTCTTCTTTTTTATCGTCTTTGCCGCTGCCATGGCCATGATAGACGCCCTGTCCGCCCCGGGTCGCACCTGAGAACTGCAGTGACTTTTCTTCATAATCATGACCCACGGAATCTTCTATCTTTTGTGGCACCAGGTCTTCAATTCCAATCTCCATGATATAATCCCGCGTGCCTTCAAACAGTCTTGCCTGTTGCAGGCTTAACGCCAGAATTAAAAAGCGGCCGTCGTTATTATACATCGGGATAAGCGGCAACAGGTGAAACCGGTTGCTGACTTCAGCACGTTCACGGAAATGCGCGGGAAACGTCGAATAGGCGAACTTGCCCGGACTCATGAACACAGCCAGTCCGTCCGACATGTATCGCCATAACGACGAATCCTCAAGCAACATGTTCAATGGCTTCATAAACTCCTCCACTTGCTTCTCTTTCAGCCAGTGCGCCTCAAGGGTTTTCCTTATCTCCCGTGTTTTGTTCTTTAAAGCGATCTGCGCTTCTTTGTTGTCTCCGACACGGTTTGTAGGAATGTATATAGAAACGCATGGTTCCTGTTTAACATCTGCAAGCTCCTGGAATGTCTTCCTTGTGATTATAGGCATAATTGTGATTGTTGAATGTTTGTGTTTGGTTTTCAACATAGAAGGCACGAAGGACACGAAGGTTTCCTCCTGTGTGTTAAACACTTTTAACAACAGAAAAAGTATCTGTTTATGGTTGTGCCGGCAGATCTTCGATGTCGGGTGCTATAAGTACTTCCTCTTCAATGGCTGCGGAAAATTCATAAAGGTCTGGTGGCGTTCTGGAGGTGATCAGGTTTTCATGGATAACGACTGATTCATCCACGTAGTTGGCGCCAGCTTCCTCCAGTTCATCTTTAATACCTTCAAAGCCGGTACTGGTTACACCATCCATAACGCCAGCGGTAATCAGCACCTGTGGACCGTGGCAAATAGCTGCGACCACCTTACCGGAGTTGTAAAAGTCACGGGCAAAGTCAACGACGTCCTCATGCTCACGCAGGGCATCTGGTGCTTGTCCGCCGGGAATAATGAGGGCATCAAAATCTGCTACATCTACATCCTGAATGGCCCGCTCTATATATATGGTGAAGTCGCTGTTATAGGCAGTAACCAGCTCCTCTTCCGGGCCGATGACGGTTACTTCGGCACCACGGTTCATGAGGTAGCCCATCGGCATGTAAGCTTCTCCGTCGTGGAAACCTTCGCCGGTCAATACCGCAATTTCAGGTTTTGCTGTTACCTCAGCCTCCTGGCGGGTTTCGGGCTGACAGGCAGCCAGTATCATCAGCATGGCTGTAAACAAGGGAATCAATTTTTTTGTGTTCATGGCTCTTGTGTTTATTGGTTTTACAAAACAAGGTTTTTACAAGTTGTCATACCGATATGGTTCCGGTAAGCCTGTATACATAATCAAAGATTCGTGCCACAAAGGCATAGCTGATGGGGGATAAGAAGTAAAGGTTCTGATAATCAGCTAAATAAATATTATCGCGGCTTGTAAGCAACTGGGATGTTAGGTTGGTCATGTGGCAAAATTTCCGACATATTGGGGAACTGTTGCTACAGTGTATCCAAAATCTGTGGGGATGATTATTAGGGCTCGAAGCTGGAAGCACTCCTTGTCCCCGCATTGCATGCAGGGTTATTCATGTTAAACCCCTAACGGGGTTTCCGCGTGGCCGAAATACAATTACGCCATTGACTATAAGCGCCTCCTTCATAAACTCAGTTTAGAGAAACAAAAGCGTTGATTCAGGGGGGTTGAACGACAAAATGAGGAATATTAAATCAAAATACGAACAATGCCCCACCGTCTAATCCCGTCAGGGATTAAATGTGAATAACCTCGAATGTAATTCGGGGAGAAAGCACGCCCCATACACCCCATACACGTGAACCCTGAAAGGGTTCAATTCAGTTGGAGGCCGGACTTGGACGGCCTGCCAATTACAAAAAAGGAGCAGTGGTAGACGCAGCACTTGGGCTGCGTAACGTAAAATATGTGGCCAATGGTAGCCGCAGCACTTGGGCTGCGTAACGTAAAATATGTGGCCAATGGTAGACGCAGCACTTGGGCTGCGTAACGTAAAATATGTGGCCAATGGTAGCCGCTGCACTTGGGCTGCTAACGCAAATACAAACACATGAAACTTTATCCAAAGAGCAGCTGAAAAGCTTGGTCGATCCGTGTTACCGGGTGTACGTTGATGCC
>JAWLDT010000084.1:4408-7500 GCA_041686485.1 Bacteroidales bacterium
GCACTTGGGCTGCTAACGCAAATACAAACACATGAAACTTTATCCAAAGAGCAGCTGAAAAGCTTGGTCGATCCGTGTTACCGGGTGTACGTTGATGCCGAGATCTTTTTTCTCCAGCCCTTTAAGGTTATGTTTGGATACCAGGATATCATGGAAACCCAGTTTTCCGGCTTCCGAGATCCGTTGTTCAATGCGTGTCACGGGACGTATTTCGCCGGTAAGGCCTACCTCGGCAGCAAAACAGGTATGTTTGGTGACGGGCATATCTTCGTTGGATGACAGCACGGCGCACAAGACACCCAGGTCGATGGCGGGGTCATCCACCTTCAGGCCTCCTGCTACATTCAGGAAGACATCTTTGGCGGCGATACGGAAGCCGCATCTTTTTTCGAGTACAGCCAGGAGCATGTTGAGGCGGCGAAGGTCAAAGCCGGTGGCTGATCGCTGTGGCGTTCCGTAGGCTGCCGAGCTGACCAGTGCCTGGGTCTCGATCAGTATAGGGCGCAACCCTTCGATGGTGGCCGACACCGTCACTCCGCTTAAGGTTTCTTCGCCCTGCGAAAGCAGTAGTTCAGAAGGGTTGGGCACTTCCCGCAGCCCGTTGTCGCGCATTTCGAAAATGCCCAGCTCACTGGTGCTGCCAAAACGGTTTTTGGCCGACCGCAGGATGCGGTACATGTGGTTGTGGTCGCCTTCAAACTGAAGGACGGTGTCCACCATATGTTCCAGGAGTTTTGGTCCGGCGAGGTTTCCTTCTTTGGTGATATGTCCGATCAGGAATACCGGAGTCGCACTTTCTTTGGCATAGCGCTGAAACTCGGCCGCACATTCCCGGATCTGGGATACGCTGCCGGCGGCGGCATCCAGCTGGCTTGTTGTCAGGGTTTGGATGGAATCGATGATCACCATCTGTGGCTTCAGTGAGGCGATGTGGTTGAAGATGGCTTCGGTGTTGGTTTCTGTCAGGACGTAACAGTCCTGATGCTGGTATCCCAGTCGCCGGGCACGCAAGCTGAGCTGCATATCACTTTCTTCGCCGGAGATGTAGAGCACCCGCTGATCCTGCGCCAGCATGGCGATCTGCAGCATCAGGGTCGACTTGCCGATGCCGGGCTCACCGCCTACCAGCATCAAGGCACCCGGAACGATGCCGCCTCCCAGAACCCTGTCCATCTCCGGACTGCCGGAGTGTATGCGCTGGCCGGCACTGGCGTCCACCTCATGTATCAGCCTGGGTTTGGAAGGTTCGGTAGCTAAGGTGGTGTTTCGTGCCCCACCCTGAGACTTGTCCCGCTGCAGGATCTCTTCCACGTAGGTGTTCCACTCCCCGCAGGAGGTGCACCTGCCCATCCATTTGGGAGATTGTGCCCCGCAGCTGCTGCAAACATATACTGTTTTTGTCTTTGCCATAAATTATTAAAGTTAACGGTGAACAGTAAACAGTAAACGGTGAACGGTATGTCAATGCCTGAAATACGTTGACCGGTATATTCATTGTCATTTGGCGCTGCACGCCGTCATTCATTTTGCTGTTATTGCGCTGCGATGTCATTTACTTTGCTGTCATTTAAGGCTGCGCCTTGTCATTCAACAGGCATTGGGTAACTGGATTGTTGGGTACCTATCTGTTTTTACCCACAAATTTCTCAAATTAAAACGCAAATTTTTACAAATTTTTCAGCAACCCTCGCTCTCTGGGAAGTGCAATAGGATTTTGTGCTAATTTGAGATAATTTGTGCAACAATTTGAGCCAATTTTTGGATAATAAAGATTTTCCGTAATTGTTTAACACTTCACTTAACATGATCAATGTTTACTCAACAGATCCCCAAACGCTTCCTCCAGCTTTGGAAACCGGAAGAAAAAACCGTGGTTCTCCAGTTTCCCGGGCAGGGCGGTCTGACCGTGGGTCA
Organism: Bacteroidales bacterium; assembly: GCA_041686485.1. Lineage (GTDB taxonomy): Bacteria > Bacteroidota > Bacteroidia > Bacteroidales > UBA7960 > PUPG01. The sequence continues at coordinate 6,323 of JAWLDT010000084.1, forward strand.
GGGTTTCGGCGGCCTTGCCGTACATAACCTTTAGTGCCAGGGGTGGGATAGGAATAATGGCTGGCCGTCGGAGGGTGGAAGCGAGTTTTTTTGTAAACGCCTTATTGGTAACCGGGTGCGGAGAAGTAATGTTTACCGGACCGCTGAGCTCCGGCTTTTTCAGTGCGAACTGAAAGGCACCCAGCACATCTTCGATGTGTACCCACGACATCATTTGCCGTCCATGTCCGATCGGGCCACCAATCCCTGCTTTGAAAGGCGGGAGCATCTGTTTAAGGGCGCCGCCGTCATCGCCGAGGATAACCCCAAAACGAAACATGATGGTTTGGCAGGCAAACTGTGCTTTAGTCGCGGCTGCCTCCCAATCGCGGCATACCTCACCCAGAAAGGTGTCGGCCACAGCATCGCTTTGTTCATCATAGGCACCTGATTCCGGATAAATCCCCACGGCCGATGCGCAGATGAAAACCTCCGGTTTCTGTGCCATTTGGCTGATGGCCTCCGTGAGCCGTGTGGTGGTCTGTACACGACTGTCATAAATGGTTTGCCGGTACTTTTTTGTCCACCGGCGCATGATCGGCGCGCCCGCAAGGTGAATGATAACGGAAGAACCCTCCAGCTTTTCCGCCAGCCCTGGAGCTTCCAGGTCAAACACCTCCCGTCCGAGCGGAAGGACATCATGGCCGAGCAGCTGAAACATTAAACGCACCTTGCTCCCTACAAACCCCGTTGATCCGCTAATGGCGATTTTCATTCTGATATTGTTTTGTTGCACAATGGAATGTGATGACTTGCTATTTTGTTTCTCGCAGAAGCCCGCAGATGTTTTCGCTGATGCTCGCAGAGGATCCTATGGTGATCTGGTTGCTCCAGTTGCTGTCTTTTAGGTCATTTAAGCTGCCCCTCAGGGCGAGACACAGGCACTCTGGTTTGGTTTGTCCAATCAGGAGGATGGAACCTCCTGTCTGAGGATTCCATCTCCCCGGGGAGTTTCCATCCTCCGTCAGGAGATGGAAACCTCCATGAAAAACCAAAAGCGTCCTCACGTCCTTGCGTCTTTTTTTATGTCACCCTGACCCGTCCTGATTTTTGTTTACACTTTACTTTTCACTTTTTTCTTCTTCCTTCCAGCTTCTAGCTTCCAGCTTCGAGCTTTTTTTCTTCTTCCTTCCAGCTTC
>JAWLDT010000084.1:7600-9582 GCA_041686485.1 Bacteroidales bacterium
GTCCTGATTTTTGTTTACACTTTACTTTTCACTTTTTTCTTCTTCCTTCCAGCTTCTAGCTTCCAGCTTCGAGCTTTTTTTCTTCTTCCTTCCAGCTTCCAGCTTCGAGCTTTTTTCACCGTTCACCGTTCACTGTTCACCGTTCACCGTTCACTGTTCACTGTTCACTGTTCACTATAAAATTACACAAAATGAACGGATTCAAATAATAATTCAACCTGTAAATAATGAATTTTGTATTTGTTTTATACTTTTGTACACTATCTTGTGAGTAACGTATATTTTAAAACCTTTTCTCTTAGACCATGAAAGCAATTATACAGTTTACCCTATTACTGGCAGTGGCATTGCTGTTTTACGGAAACAGTCCGGCCTATGGCGACCAGCCCTGGAGCTTGCAGGATTGCGTGCAATATGCACTCGACAACAACTTGCGCATACAACAGCAGCAACTCAACGTGGATGTGGCTGATGAAGACCTGAAGCAAAGCAAGGCCAACCTGTTTCCTTCTTTAAATGCCAACGCATCGCACCGCTACAACTATGGACGTTCGCTGGACCCGGTCACCAATGAGTTTTCGACCGAGCGGATTCAGACAAACAATTTCAATCTGAGTAGTGGCGTCACTATTTTTCAGGGGTTCCAGCTCAGAAACCAGATCGATCGTGACCGTTATGACCTGCAGGCGAGCAGGCATGATGTAGAAGCCATGGAGAATGATATCTCCCTGGCGGTAGCTTCTGCGTATTTACAGGTGCTTTTCAGCAAGGAGATGGTGGAGATGGCCGCTAACCAGCTGGAGATCACCCGGCAGCAGGTTACACGAACCGCGCAGCTTGTGGAGGCCGGCACCCTGGCCCGGGGAAGTCTGCTGACCATCCAGGCCCAGGAAGCGTCGGAAGAAGTTCAGTTGGTGGATGCCGAAAACCAGCTTGAGATGGCTTATCTCGACCTTAAGCAGTTGCTGGATTTGCGCGAAGATGTTGACTTCGAAATCGAAATTCCTGATATTGAGGTTTCTCAGGAAGAGATAACCGAGTACTCCCCTTTGCAGATCTACGACACGGCCGTACAGATCCAGCCTGACGTACGTTCTGCGGAAGCGCGCCTCGCCAGCGCCGACAAAAACTATGATATCGCCCGTGGCGGCAGAAGCCCGCAGCTGTCCCTGAGCGGAAGTGTCGGTACCGGTTATTCTGAAGGCCGCATGGAAATTGCTGAAGTCATCGAAATGGATCCTGAACAAATCGGACAAACCGCATCCGGCGAGGCGGTGTTTGCCCCCACTTTTGATTATGAAACCGCTGTTATCCCCTTCTGGGATCAGGTGGATGAAAACCTGAACCGCAGTGTCGGCCTCTTTCTGCAAATCCCTATTTTTAATAACTTCCAGACACGCACAGCCATATCCCGCTCCAGGATTGCCCTCGATAATGCCCGTCTGCAAAAGCAGATCGTCCGTGAGAATTTTTATAAAACCATCGAACAATCTTATAACGACGCTGCCGCCGCTATGCAACGTTATCTGGCTTCTGAAAAGAACGTGGAAGCCCTGGAAGAATCATTCCGCTACATGGAACAACGTTTTAATGTGGGTATGGTCAACACCATAGAATATAATGATGCCAAAAACCGCCTGGCAAATGCCCGGTCAGAGCTGCTGCAGGCAAAATATGAATACGTGTTCCGGGTTCAGATCCTTGACTTTTACGTAGGAAACCCCTTGTCGCTGGTAAATAACCAGTAGTAGGCGCAGCACTTGGGCTGCGTGCCAGAAACGGTAAACAGTGAACAGTGAACGGTAAACAGTGAACAGTAAACGGTAAAATAAGCTCGAAGCTCGAAGCTGGAAGCTGGAAGCTGGAAGCAGAGAAGAAGTTATAAGTTGGAAGTTAGAGGTTAGATAGAGAAGTCTCAATTACTTCCCCGCGGAAAGCTACCGTAATGACAGCGCTTGAGCTGTCACCACAGTTGCAGGCCG
>JAWLDT010000085.1:0-8714 GCA_041686485.1 Bacteroidales bacterium
GTTTCAAAATCCGGGGTACTGACCAATAAAACCATTCTGGAAATTCAGGAAGTACTTGAAGACAACAACGCAGGTTTCAGGAAGCTTCCGGGTACAGCAATCATTACAGCGTATCTGAGTTTTAGCGAAAATGCTTCATCTCCTGCCAATGGACTGCCAACATTGAGACACCCGGCCATGGGGATTATACCATGACCTCGGGCTGTAGGAGGGTGAAGTAAAGTCTGTGCCTACACAGGGCCATGCCCTCTCGCGGATCTATAAATATGGTTGGATTTTCTGGAAGTTCCTGTTCCTGGTGATTCCCATAATCATAAACCAGTCAATCACCGTCCAGATGCCAAGACCGCCGAGAGTGATTAACTTTAATACACCCAACCCGATATCTCCCACCATGAATCTGTCGATGCCAAGGTAGCCGACCAAAATTGATATTATCAGAATCAGCACAGGATCGTGGAAGTTAAGAGACTGCACCAGCACCCTGCGACTGTCATCCATTTTTCTGAGCGAATCCCGGATTATTTCAAGATGGTAATCTTTAAAAAATTTCCCCTTTGACATGATGAACATGTCTACTTTGTAGTCGTCCATGAGAAGTATGGTTAATGTTTTCTGCCTGTAAATATACAATTTTACAAAACAAAAATGCTGTATGAATCTATTTAAGGTATATTTGGAGAACGTAAACCAATAAAGAAACGCTGATTACAGAAGCCTTCAAAAATAAAAAATGCTTTATTTTTCCAGCCGATGCTGTTGAAGCCTGATCACTTACCGCGATACCCGTCCGGGATTGTCGCTGATAAAAGCCTTCCATCCGCTGTAATTTTTATCCCCACCATAGGTGTTGCCGGCGCCCTGATAATGATGGCAAAGGGCAACCGCCAGCGCGTCCGTGATGTCCAGATTGTCGGGCACTCCATCAATATTCAGCAGCCTGTAAAGCATTCCGGCAACCTGTTCCTTGGATGCCCCACCTTTGCCGGTGATAGACTGTTTTATCCTGCGCGGAGAATATTCGAAAACAGGTATGTCACGGTGAAGTGCCGCCGCAATAGCCACACCCTGCGCACGTCCAAGCTTAAGCATCGACTGTACATTCTTACCATAAAACGGATGCTCAATGGCCAGCTCATCCGGGTGAAAATGATCAATATTCCGCAACACCGTGTCGAAGATCCTTTTCAGCTTCAATGGCTGATTGCTGATCCGGCCAAGTTTAATCACATCCATGGCAATAAGACGGACAATGCTGCGATTGACGCCGATAATACCCAGGCCCATATTATTCGTTCCGGGGTCTATGCCGAGGATGATCTTGTCGTTTTCCAAAACAGCGGTCGTTAAGGGTGTGTCGTTTCACTTATACAAATTTACAGAAAATATTCCATGTGTATACCGGCGTACGTGTGATGGCCGAACAAATCACGGGGTTGCAAACATTGAGTGCAGCAGCACAAAACAGACAGGATGATATGCAGCTATGTCATATTTGTGAAAAAGATGTGGCCTTTTCCTTGTCATATATTTATCTTTGTGTGAAGTTTCCTGGTATGAAAATATAGTATGCAAGTTATGGAGCATGAAACAGATTATAATCAGCCACCCAGAATCGGGATCAGTCAGGGCGATGTGAATGGGGTTAGTTATGAGATCATTATGAAGACCCTGGGCGACTCCCGGATTCTCGACTTTTTTGTCCCTGTCCTGTACGGGTCATCTAAAGTGGCATCCTATCATAAAAAAATACTTGGTGTTCAGGATTTTAACTTTCATGTAATTCGTGAGGCTGAACAGGCAGTTGCCGGAAAGGCTAACCTGATCAATGTGTTCAAAGAAGAGGTTAAGATCGACCTTGGCCAGACGACTGAAGAGGCCGGAAGGGCTGCCCTTCATTCCCTGGAGGTTGCAACCGAAGATCTGGCGAAAGGCGTGATCGATGGACTGGTAACTGCGCCCATCAATAAGCAGAATATCCAGAGCGACACTTTCGATTTTCCCGGTCATACGGAATACCTGACCAAAAAATTTAATGTCTCTGAGAGTCTGATGCTGATGGTCAGTAATGAGACACGCATTGGCGTGATCACCGGGCATATTCCGCTTCATAAAGTGCCTGAAATGATCACCCGGTCGCTGATTCTCAACAAGGTGCGCATCCTGCATCAATCATTAGTAAAAGATTTTGCCATCACCAAGCCACGGATAGCGATATTGGGCTTAAATCCACATGCCGGTGACAAGGGTGTTATTGGTATTGAGGAGGAGAATGTGGTCATTCCGGCCATTAAGGAGGGCTTCGATGAGGGAATGCTCGTTTACGGGCCGTATCCCGCAGATGGCTTCTTTGGGTCGGCAAGGTTTAAGCATTTTGACGGCGTACTTGCCATGTATCATGATCAGGGCCTGATACCTTTTAAGACACTGGCCTTTAAAAGCGGCGTCAACTTTACGGCCGGCCTGCCTGTTGTCAGAACCTCCCCGGCCCATGGTACCGCTTTTGATATCGCCGGGAAAAACGAAGCTTCACCGGAAGCATTCCGGCAATCGGTATACCTGGCTATCGACATAGTGAAAAACAGACGGATGCATCAGGAAATAACCGCTGACCCATTGGATGTGTGTCATACCAGCGACAATAACAATGGGGAAGGAGAATAATTGATCCGCTTTACTTTTCTCAAACAGGAAAAGAGATAACCCATGAGAACAGGGAATGGTTACCGGCTTTCCGACATTTGTGAGGTTGTGGGTGGCCGTTGTTTCGGTGCCGACAGCGAACAACATACCGTGCGCTTTCTGCTGACAGACAGCCGGAAGCTGCTTGCCCCGGATGCCACCCTGTTTTTTGCATTGAAGACCAAACAAAATGACGGACACCATTATATCCCTGAGCTGCTGGAAAAGGGTGTACGTAGCTTTGTTACCGGGCATGTTCCTGCTGAACTGCCGGATGCATATCCGGATGCTGTTTTTCTTGTCGTGGATAATCCGTTGACAGCCCTCCAGACCCTGGCCGCCAGGCACCGGAGCAGCTTTGACCTGCCGGTAGTGGCCATTACCGGCAGCAACGGGAAAACCGTGATTAAGGAGTGGTTGTTTCAGTCGTTGAGCGAGCGGCAGCACGTGGTCAGGAACCCCAAAAGTTATAACTCCCAGATCGGTGTGCCCCTTTCGGTTTGGAACATCACCGCTGACCATGATATTGGTATTTTTGAGGCGGGCATATCTCGCCCGTATGAGATGAGTAGCTTGCGCAATATCTTGAAGCCGGATACAGGGATTTTTACCAATATCGGACCTGCTCATGATGAGGGTTTTCCCTCCCGCAAGGGCAAGATCCGGGAAAAGCTGCGCCTGTTTCAACATTGTAAAACATTGATTTACTGTTGCGATCAGTCGCAGGTTCATGAAGAGATTCGTGAATGGCACACGGACCATTCATCTGTTCGGCTGTTTTCCTGGGGTGAGTGCGAAGAAGCTGATGTACAGGTGGTTCGGAAAGAAGACCCAGGTGAATATACCCTTGTTGCTGTCCTGCATCAGGGTGAGCGCCTGATGTTGTCTATCCCCTTCGCCGACAATGCTTCTGTGGAAAATGCCCTGCACTGCCTGGCCTTTATGATCTTTGAGGGCTATGACCATGATTATATTATCCGAAAGCTCTCGGAGTTGCAACCTGTGGCCATGCGTCTGGAGATGAAAGAAGGTGTGAACGATTCGCTGATTATCAATGACAGCTATAATTCAGATATTCATTCCCTGACCATAGCACTTGATTTCCTGAATAGCCAGTCTCATAATAAGAAAAAAACCCTTATACTATCCGATATCCTGGAGAGTGGAATCGCACCGGAAGATCTTTATGCAGAGGTCGCTATGCTGGTCTTGTCAAAAAAAGTTAACCGGTTGATCGGCATTGGGCCGGAAATCTCTCAGCATAAGGATAAGTTTTCCGGTGAGACAGCATTTTTCGATGATACGGAGACTTTTATAAGATCGTTTGATGTGTCTGTCTTTCAAAATGAAGCTATTCTGCTGAAAGGCGCGCGTGTTTTTGGTTTTGAAAGGCTGAGCATTTTATTGCAGCAGAAGGATCACCAAACCGTGCTGGAGATTGATCTGGATGCGTTAACCCACAACCTGACCGTGTTTAAATCTTTACTTGCCCCTTCAGTTAAGATAATGGGTGTGGTAAAGGCCTTTTCTTACGGGACCGGCAGTATTGAGGTGGCGCGTGCTTTACAGCATCACCAGGTGGATTACCTCTCCGTAGCCTATGCCGACGAGGGCAAGGAGTTGCGCCGCGGCGGTGTAAAGCTTCCCGTTGTGGTGATGAACCCGGAAGTACGGACTTTCGAGACGTTGTTCCGTTACCAGCTGGAGCCGGAGATTTATGGGTTCCCGCTTCTCAGGCGTTTGCTGTCGGCCCTGGAACAACGTTCCGGCGGACCGGCCCTGCAGGCTTTTCCTATTCACATTAAAATGGATACCGGTATGCACCGCCTGGGATTCCTGCCCGGTGAAACAGATGAGCTGATTGATATCCTCACGCGTTATCCCCACATAAGGGTCGCATCCGTATTTTCGCATCTGGCGGCGAGCGAAGATGAACGCCATGATGCTTTTACCCGTGAGCAGATTGAACGTTTTACCGACATGTGTGACAAGCTGGAAAAGGCATTGGGCTATGGATTTCTGCGGCATATTTGTAATTCTGCTGCCGTATCACGTTTTCCGGAAGCACATTTCGACATGGTGCGGGCTGGCATTGGTCTTTACGGCGTGACGGGGGATGCTGGTCTTCAGCCTTTGTTGCAGAACGTCGGTACTTTTCGTTCTGTTGTTTCGCAGGTGAAGCCGGTGAAGGCGGGTGAAACAGTCGGCTATGGCCGTGCCGGCGTGGCGTATACCGATATGGACATAGCCATCATACCTGTCGGGTATGCTGATGGTCTGAGCCGGCGGCTCGGTAACGGCCGGGGAAAGCTGCTGGTGAAAGAACATTATGCCCCGATCGTGGGGAATATCAATATGGATATGTGTGCCGTTGATGTGACCGGCAAATTCGTAAAGGAAGGGGATGAGGTGGTCATTTTCGGAGCTGATATGCCGGTTACGGAACTTGCCAGGGAGATGAATACCATTCCTTACGAGGTGCTTACGGCTGTTTCACAGCGCGTTAAGCGGGTTTATTTTCAGGTGTGATCGCCGTTTATCGTATGGTTCTTCGCGGCCAAGTCCGGCCTGCAACTGCATAGAACCCTTTCAGGGTTCGTTTGTATGGGGTGTATGAGGCGTGCTTTCTTCCCGAATTGCATTCGGGCTTATTCACATTTAATCCCTATCGGGATTAGACGGTGGGTTGATATTCATTTTGTGATTTTATGTTCCTCATTTTGTTGTTCAACCTCCCTTAAATCGCCGCTTTTGTTTCTCTAAACTGAGGTTATGAAGGAGGCGCTTATAGTCAATGATGTAATTGTGTTTCGGCCGCGCGGAAACCCCGTCAGGGGTTTAACATGAATAGCCCTGCATGCAATGCGGGGTCAGGGAGCGTGCACCCCCCCCCTCCCGAACAACCCCGAAGGGGTTGAATATGAATACTTTCCCTGATCCGGCCTGCTGACCCGTCCTGATTTTTGTTGACAAAAAGTGTAAACCTATTTCAGGACGAGACACCCTACTTTCCAGCTTGCACTTTTCATTTTTCTCTTTTCATTTTTCACTTTTCTCTTTTCACTTTTCATTTTTCACTTTTCAGGGCGTCCTGCAACGAAAGTCAGCTCCGGCCGTCAGGGCTACCCAGTTTTTCAGGATTTGTTTGCCCGGAGCGGTCATGATGCTTTCCGGGTGGAACTGAACGCCTTTCAGGTTGTATTGCCGGTGGCTGATGGCCTGGATGAGGTTTCTGTCGTCCGTGGCGGTTATATGAAAATCTTCGGGTGTATGTTCCGGGTCGATCACCCATGAATGATACCGGCCTGTATCGAACTGTTCCGGACAGTTTGTAAAGAGTGGATCTTTTATGGTGGTCAGGCTGGTATTGACGGGCGTGCCGTGCAGGACTTCCGGCAGGTTCAGCAGCCTGCCGCCAAAGACCTCTGCTATCGCCTGGTGACCAAGGCATACACCCAGAATGGGTTTTATGCTACCATACTGCTCTATCAGCTCACAGCTTATGCCCGAATCTTTGGGCAGACCGGGGCCGGGCGAGATGATACAGGCATCATAACGGCCCGCCGCGCGAACCACGATTTCATCATTTCTCCTGACGGATAACCGGAAATGGTCAGGCATCACTGCCTCAACCATGTGGTAGAGGTTGTAGGTGAAGGAGTCGTAATTGTCCAGGATCAGGATGTGCATAGGGCAAAACCAAGATATTGACCGGTAAAATTACGTAAATTTTGAAGTTTGTGTATCTTTGATGAAAAGGGCATAACCCGCCTACGGGAAACGGGTTTTCTCCGCTTCCTCCTGGCAATCATCATTATTTCTGTAATCTTAAAATCAATATCTTATGAAAAAAGTTATCAAAACCGACAAAGCCGCGGCGCCGGTAGGCCCCTATAATCAGGCTGTTCAAGTAAAAGACATGTTATACGTTTCAGGCCAGATCCCGTTGGATAAATCCGGAGAACTGTTAAAAGGCGATATCCGGGATCAGACACGCCTGGTAATGGAAAACATTCGCGGCATCCTGGAAGAAGCCGGCATGGATTTCAGCAATGTGGTCAAGTGCAGCATTTTTGTCACGGACATGCATGATTTTCCGAAGGTGAATGAGGTGTATGGCTCATTTTTCGAGGGCGAACCCCCAGCCCGCGAAACCATTCAGGTAGGAGCACTTCCCAAGTTTGTGGATGTGGAAGTAAGCTGCATTGCCGCGGAATAACCCAGGCGCAAACACCTGTTAGTCCTCCTGATTAACCGTTTATCTTATTTTTGTATAAAAATATACCTTATACATCTAAATAAGATAACGGAAAGTAGTATCTTTGGGTAAAATCCCGGGATATGCTTGTCAAGACATATGGATGTACGGTGCAGGGCGTCAATGCGATCATGGTGACCGTGGAGGTGTCGGTTGCCGCCGGTGTTAATTTCTTTATGGTCGGCTTACCAGACAATGCCGTAAAGGAAAGTCATCACCGGATAGAGGCTGCCCTGAAGCATAATGGATACAAGATACCCGGGAAACGCATTGTGGTGAACATGGCTCCGGCCAATATCCGGAAAGAGGGTTCGGCGTATGACCTGACCATTGCCATGGGGATCCTGGCGGCAACCGGACAGATAGCCGGTGATAAGCTCGGACGCTATGTTATCATGGGTGAAGTGTCGCTCGACGGGGGTCTTCAGCCCGTCAGGGGTGCTTTGCCCATTGCCATTAAAGCGCGTGAAGCCGGCATGGAAGGGTTTATCCTGCCTAAGGTGAATGCCCGCGAGGCATCTGTTGTGAATAAGCTGAAAGTTTACGGGGTGGAAAACATCCGGCAGGTCATAGATTTTTTTAATGGCAAAACCTCGCTGGAGCCGGTTGATGTTGACACCCGCTCGACATTTTATGCACAGGTAAGTGATTTGGGTGCAGATTTTTCGGATGTCAAGGGACAGGAAAATATCAAACGTGCCTTTGAGGTGGCTGCTGCCGGGAGCCATAACCTGCTGTTAATTGGTCCACCAGGTTCCGGAAAGACGATGTTGGCTAAGCGGTTACCCGGGATCCTTCCTCCGCCCAGCCTGCAGGAGGCCCTTGAGACTACCAAGATTCATAGCGTGGCGGGTAAGCTGGCCAGCAATACGTCTTTACTTGCTGTTCGCCCCTTTCGTAGCCCGCATCATACTGTTAGCGATGTGGCCCTTGTCGGTGGGGGATCATTCCCCCAACCCGGCGAGATATCCCTCGCCCATAACGGCGTGCTGTTCCTCGATGAACTGCCCGAGTTTAAACGGACAGTGTTGGAAGTGCTCCGGCAACCCATGGAAGATCGGGTAATGAAAGTGAACCGTGCCCGCAGTTCCGTTGAATACCCGGCCGGTTTTATGCTCGTCGCCTCTATGAACCCTTGTCCTTGCGGCTTTTATACCCACCCGGAGAAAAAATGCGTGTGCGACCCCGGCATCGTCCAAAAATACCTGAACCGCATATCCGGTCCACTGCTCGACCGGATCGACATCCACCTCGAAGTGACCCCTGTCCCGTTTAATGACCTGAACCGGCTACAAGCAACCGAAAAAAGCAGCGACATCCGGAACCGGGTGGTTAAAGCCCGGGAGATTCAGTCTGCACGCTATCACAAACAGGATGGGGTTCACAGCAATGCCCAGATGACACCTGCTAACATCCAGCATTTCTGCCGGATCAGCGAAGGCGGGAAGCTGCTGCTGAAAACGGCCATGGAGCGGCTCGACTTGTCAGCACGCGCCTATGAAAGGATCCTGAAGGTAGCCAGGACCATCGCCGATCTTGATGAAAGCGAACGCATCGCACCCGAACACCTGGCCGAAGCTATCCATTACCGAAGCCTCGACCGCGGCAACTGGGCCAGCCGGTGAAAGCTCCACTATTTTTATGTGTTTATATTTGCGTTACTATTTGTAATTCAATGTTTTGTGACTCTATACCTTTTTTTAGGCAGAAGTTAGATATTGGATTAGAAGTTAGAAGTTTACCGTTCACCGTTCACTGTTTACTGTTTACTGTT
>JAWLDT010000086.1:0-8640 GCA_041686485.1 Bacteroidales bacterium
GGCAATGATCACGATCATAAACGCCATAAATATATCTGTTGCAGGCACACCGGTAAAGTCGAAGCCAACATTACCCACCATGGCCAGTGCCAGGCCTGATAATGTAAAGATGACGCCCAGGACCCCGGTTACGCCAAAACCCGGAATGGCAAACAACTCAACGGCGATCAACAATAAGCCAAGGATAAATAAAATAATCTCATAATGCGAAGCAAGACCTTCAATATATAGGGGGGCAAAATACAGCAGGGCTGCGGCAACGGCTGCTAAAATGGGAAAACCGATACCGGGACTTTGCAGCTCAAAATAGATACCCCCGAGAATGACCATGATAAACAACCCGCTGACTACCGGATTGATCAGGAACTGTATGATTCGGTCGGCAAAGGTCAGTTGTTGTTCAACGATCTCATAGTTTTCGATACCGGCTGTTAGCAAAACCTGGTCAATATTATCAGCCATTCCTTCAGCAAACCCCCATTGAATGGCTTCCGAGGAAGTAAATGTCAACACCTTTCCCTCTTCTATAACCCCTTCAATCTCAATAGAAGGGTCGACCATGGCCTGGGCAATGTCCGGGTCACGACCTTTGGCCTCAGCCGTGGAGCGCATCGTGGCTCGCATGTAAGATTGGAATTTATCCGGAACAACCTCGCCGGTCTGGTCAACCACCGTTGCAGCGCCCATATTGCCTCCCGGCCGCATATAGATGCGATCAGCTGAAATCGATATCAACGCACCTGCCGATGCGGCATTGTTATCAATAAAAACGATAACCGGTATTCGTGATTGCATAAAGCGTGTCCGGATGGAGTCTGCAGTTTCCACAAGGCCGCCGTATGTATTCAGATGTACGAGAATAAAGTCGGCATCCAGGGTGTCTGCAGCTTCAAAAGCACGTTTTGTACGATGCAATGAGGGCGGTCCAATGTTATCCTTGATGTCATACTTGTAAACAAGAAAGGTTTTGTCCGGTTCCGCCGACAGGGTTTCGGATACCCTGTCTTCCCGCTCTGCCATGACAACCGGCTGAAACAGAGGCAAGAAGAAAAATAAAAGTAAAAAGATGCTGGCTTTCATGAGGCTGATACATTTTTTGGACCTGAAAATGAGCGGTTCTAATTTAATAATTATTCCCCGTATATCTAACAACAATAAAGGATATTATGTTTGTGTTTTCCTGTTCCGGAATTTTTCTTCAAAATCCATATCAAAAAACCCGGAACATCATCTCTGATTACCAGAGAAATAATTTCCGGGTAAAAACCACAGGTTCAATATGCCTTCTGAAAAAGTTTGTGGTAAACTTATTTCTTGTTGTGATCTGCAAGAAACTTTTCAAGCCCGATATCCGTTAATGGATGTTTAAGCAGTCCCAGAATAGGATCAAGCGGACAGGTAACCACATCGGTTCCGGCTTCTGCACATTGCACAATGTGCATAGTATGTCTGATACTTGCAGCCAGTACCTGTGTATCAAAGTCATAGTAACGGTAGATATCGACAATCTGCGCGATGAGTTCAACACCTTCGGTGGAGATATCATCCAGACGTCCGATAAATGGTGATACATAGGTGGCTCCGGCCTTGGCCGCCAGGATTGCCTGACCCACGGAAAATACGAGGGTGCAGTTGGTGCGGATACCCTTTTCGGACAAATATTTGATGGCTTTCACACCCTCTTTGATCATGGGCACCTTTACCACGATCTGCGGATGCAGGGAAACAAGCTTTTCAGCCTCTTTAATAATACCGTCAAAATCTGTCGCAATCACCTCAGCACTAACATCGCCGTCAACGATGTTGCAGATATCCACATAATGCTGGTTGATCTTTTCTTCACCCCGGATACCTTCCCTGGCCATCAGGGATGGATTGGTTGTTACCCCATCAAGTATCCCGAGATCGTTGGCTTCGCGGATCTGATCGAGATTGGCTGTATCAATAAAAAATTTCATATATGGAGATATTTAGCGATTTAATATATTACAATATATATTTAATAGGATGCAGGCGAAACAGCTTACAAAAAAGGGTAAGACCTGGTATCGCACCGCTACGACCGCCTACCCTTGCTACCTTCCGGTCCTGGGGGAATTCAGCGGGAGCTGGTCGTACCAGACTTACCCGGGTGCAAATCTATAAAAATAATCATTATCAACAAAAGAAAATAGCCTATTTAAATTGGTTTATATAATATAATTTTTAAATTTGTTACGTATCATATCGCTGTTTAACTAAACAAATGTCATCATGGAAAACACAAGCCAAGTTAACAAGCCTTCAATGTTTCAACCTGCTTTACAGTATGGTCTGCTGATTGCTGTGGGGTTAACCATTATCACACTGATCACTTACCTTGCCGGTGTTATGACCTCATCCTGGACTTCCTACCTGACTTATGCTGTATTGCTTGTCGGTATTATTCTGGGAACACTTAAGTTTCGTGATGGATACTCGGGTGGATTTATCTCCTATAAACGTGCACTTGGTTTTGGAACTTTGACCGCCTTTTTGGCCGGTATTATCACCGCCATATTAGGTTTTATTTTTTATCAATATCTTGCACCGGATGCCATTGACGAAATGCGGGCTGCAACAGAAAAAGAAATGCTGGCTCAGCCGGGAATGACGGACCAACAAATTGATATGGCTTTACGATTTGTTTCTCCATTGATGCTTGCTTTAACTTCTTTACTTTCATTAACATTTTTGGGCTTTATTTTCTCACTGGTCACTTCAGTTTTTATTAAGAAAAAAGAACCGGAATTTGATGAAATGACCTCTGAAGAACCAACCGAAGAGCAATAGAATAGTAATATAAGCGCAATAACTGATTCACAGAAGGTTCTCATTGATGTTTTCTTCACGAAAAGTACATGTTGCTATTCCGGCCATGAACGAGGCAGCATGGTTACCACGTACACTCACGTGCCTGAAAAATGAAGAACAACATCATATCGTAACATGGATTTGTGTGAATCAGCCCGACAAATGGTGGCAAGATCCTGGAAAGCAAGGGGTTTGTGAAAACAATCAGCAAACACTTGCCTACCTGAATAATCTGCATGATCAACACCTGCATATCATTGATCATTCCAGTCCCGGTAAAGGCTGGACGGGCAAAGCCTTTGGGGTGGGGAAAGCACGGCAGGTTTTGATGGAACATATAAACGAACAGGCCGCCGCTGACGATTTAATGGTCAGTCTGGATGCGGATACCTGTTTCGACCCGGGTTACCTGGAAGCAGTTACCCGTATTTTCGATACCCTACCCCAG
Source organism: Bacteroidales bacterium (assembly GCA_041686485.1). Classification (GTDB taxonomy): domain Bacteria; phylum Bacteroidota; class Bacteroidia; order Bacteroidales; family UBA7960; genus PUPG01. Next base: position 3,281 of record JAWLDT010000086.1, read on the forward strand.
GCCATAGCCCTGTCAAACCCATATTATCATCGTTTAACCGGAGAGGAGGAGCTTGACCGTGCCATGCTGCGTTATGAAATATATATGCGTCATTACGGGATCAACATGTGGCGTATTGGTTCGCCCTACAATTTTACAGCTTTGGGTTCTGCCATTGCACTGCCGGTAAGGGCTTACCGAAAAATTGGCGGTATCACTGCAAAGAAGAGCGGTGAGGATTTTTACTTCTTACAAAAGCTGCGCAAAGCCGGGTGGATTTGTACCCATAATACCCATGTGGTTTATCCGCAAACCCGTTATTCTGACAGGGTATTTTTCGGGACCGGTCCGGCTCTCATAAAAGGCAGCCAGGGAAACTGGCAAAGTTACCCGGTTTATAGTCATCGCCTGTTTGACAAAGTCAAAAAAACCTACCATATGTTTCCGGCCCTGTTTGATTCGAATCCTGAAACACCGATGTCAGCATTCCTGAGTATACAATTCAGGGAAAACGATCCTTTCTCCGAATTACGTAAAAACAGCAGTAGCCGCGAACAATTCGTGAAAGCCTGTCACCAGAAGGTAGACGGCCTGCGCATATTACAATTCCTTAAGGCTTCATCCGATACCGACAACCATGATGATGAAGGGAATTTGTTACGTTTTTTTGAAGAGGTTTATCCGGAACTACCCCTTACACACGATTTTTACCATCGCTTTTTATCGAATCTTACTGAAAAGGAACATGATCATTGGTTTAACCTGGATTTTGGATCGGCGCCGGTCAGGTTTTTGAACAAAATACGAAATCTCCTTCGGGATATTGAGCAAGACTATCAGCAACAGGAGCTCTCATGAACGCAAAGGATTCTGATAAACTACTGGTGATCACCGGTCCTACAGCCACTGGCAAAACCCGTCTGGCAGCCCATCTGGCGAACCGCTTGCAGGGAGAGGTTATCAGTGCCGACTCCAGGCAGGTTTATCGCGGGATGAACCTGGGAACAGGAAAAGACCTGGAAGACTTTATTATTGATGGCAGCAGGATACCCTTTCACCTTATTGATATTGTTGATCCGGGGTATGAATACAATGTCTTTGAATTCCAGAAAGATTTTATAAACGCTTACCAACATATTATCAGCCAGCATAAGCGGGCTATTCTTTGTGGGGGCACCGGCCTTTATGTGGAGGCTGCCATCAGCGGTTACCGTTTACAACAGGTTCCGGAGAACACGGATTTACGACAACAGCTAAGCACCCTTTCCATGGCTGAGCTTACAGATATATTGCGCCGTATGCGTTCCCTGCATAACACCACCGACATCACTGACAGGCAAAGGCTGATACGGGCTATCGAGATTGAAACCTATCAGCAGAAAAACCGGGAGATCGTCAACGATTATCCTGACTTTCAATCCAGGGTATTTGCCATCTATTTCCCCCGGAAGGTCATCCGGGAACGCATTACCCGACGCCTTGAACAACGCCTGGAAGAAGGCATGGTGGGAGAAGTGGAAACATTGCTGACAAAAGGGATTAAACCGGAGACCCTTACGTTTTATGGTCTTGAATACCGTTACATCACCAGGTATATTATGGGTGAGATCGATTATGACAGCATGTTTCAACAACTCAACACCGCGATTCATCAGTTTGCCAAGCGCCAGATGACCTGGTTCAGGCGAATGGAAAGAAAAGGGACAGCGATCTATTGGCTGGATGGACAAAAGCCGCTTGAACAAAACGTTCAGGAAGTGATGCGGAATTTATAAGGAAAGATATAGTTTTTTTCATTAATTTGGCATTCATAAACCGGTTGAACAGCAAACCATGGAACTGTATATCTCTCTGGCTTTTCTCAGCGCCCTGATGTCAGCGCTTCTGGCGTTTCAGATCTATTTGCTGGATATAAACAAGGAATTCAAATCCTTTCTGCCGGTAATGTTTTCGACCGGTATATGGTCTCTATTTACTGGGTTATGGATTATTTTACCCTATGAGTTAAGCTTAATCGCCCAATTGTTTTCTTACCTGGGAATCATCACCCTGCCGGTTTTCCTTCTTCTGTTTGCCCTCGATTATTCTGAAAGTTCCTGGCTTCCGCGGATTAAAAAACGGCCCTATGTTATATGGATCATCCCCCTTATTTCCATTTTGATGTTGATGACCAATAGGTTTCATGGTCTGTTCTGGTCAGCTATTTATTCCGATGAGATATACTATAATTATGACATCACCAACAATGTGCCAAATACATGGTTTTGGGTGCATGCTGTGTATTCTTATGGTCTGATTATCGTTGCGGCGGTGATCTTTGTCCTGACGCTCTATCGCCAGAAGGCATTCACCAGCATGTATGCACTCCTGGTTGGCATCTTCCTTCCTTCGTTCACAAGTATATTGTATGTGTTTGGCTTTACCGTAATGGATTATAGCCCACTCATTCTCAGTTTGGCCATCATCCTGTTTGCCATGGCCATTTCGCACCGGTTTTACATAAAGAACATCAGGAAGGTGCAGGAAATGCAGGAAAAGACCAGCGAACTGAACAAACTGTATAACCTGGTAGTAAAAATCTCTGAAAAGCTTATCCAGTCAGAGCCGGAACAGATCGATGAGGCTATCCTTAATGTGTTGCGTTCGTTAGGCGAGACATCCAACGTAGACCGTACTTACCTCTTCTTATATGATGAGACGCGCGATGAGGTGAGCAACACCCATGAATGGTGTCGTGATGGCATCCGGTCAGAAAAGGAAAATTTGCAGCAGATCCCTTTTAAAGAATCGGTGCCGCGTTGGCGCAAGCTGTTGATGCGCAACGAACATATATATATCCATAACGTAAAAAACCTCCCTGAAGATGAGGTTTATAGGGATGAGAGAGCCATACTTGAACCTCAAGGCATTCAATCGCTCGTTGTGGTACCCATGCATTCCGGTAAGCATTTTGCCGGTTTTCTTGGCTTTGACTCAGTACGTTATAAGCGTGAGTGGGATGATGAGTCGATCGCCCTGCTCAAACTCGCAGCAGGTATTATCTCCGGTAGTCTCGACAGGGTACATTATGAAAACAAACTGATTACTGCTCTCAACAAGGCAGAGGAGGCCAGCCGCGCCAAAACAGAATTTCTTGCCAATATGAGTCATGAATTGCGCACTCCGCTCAATGCTATCCTCGGTTTTACCCAAATGGTCGCCGAGGAGATTCCGGAAGGGGAGCACCGCGAACACCTTGAGTTCGCCATCAGAAGCAGCAACTCCCTGCTTCGCCTGATCAATGACCTGCTCGACTTTTCCAAGGCGGAGGCGGGCATGCTCTCTATGGAACCTCAGCCTGCCAGTTTGTCCGACATACTCGATTTTGTAAAAAAGACCTTCCAGCCGGGAGCGATGGATAAAAATATCGATTTGAAGCTTAAGGTTTGCCCCCTGGCAGATAAAACGTTCATGCTGGATGAAGCTCGTTTACGTCAGGTGCTGTTTAATTTGGTGGGTAATGCCGTGAAATTTACTCATGAAGGGCACGTGAGGGTTATTGCGGCTGCAACCCCGCAGGACAACCCCGGAGAGCAAGATGTTTCAGAAGGTGTCACGGCTATGAATATGCCTGCCGGATATTCGCCCTACACGGTAACACTCGCCGTAGAAGATACCGGTATTGGTATCCGGGCAGAGGATCAGCAAGCCATATTTTATGAGTTTAAACAGCTGAGCGCCGGCAATAACCGTCATTACGAAGGCACTGGTCTTGGTCTCAATATAGCCCGCCGGCTTGTCAACCTGATGGGTGGCGAGATTAAGCTATCAAGCAAACCCGGCGAAGGTAGCAGATTCACGGTAGTATTACCCGGAGTACCGGGTAAGTAATAAGTCAATTTGCTGGTCTGTTAATCAAAACACGTCCGACCGTATATCAAATCAAAACCGGTAGGAAAATCCCAGCCCGAACAGTTGCTGAATTTGCACATCACGCGTATATCCTGTTTCAACACCCTCATCGTCATAAACAGGTATTCGTGTATCATGTTCATAGATCATACGGAACATGATAGTGGCCGAAATATATTCCATCAGCTTAAAATTGATAGACGTTTCCCAGTCAACATCCGTATTTTTCCGATTCTCATCATCTGTCAGGTCGTTGAACAAGGAAAGCCTGGACTCGACAAATACATCTTCAAAAACCTCTTTTTCCAGCATAAAGTTAAGTAGTGTACCGAATTCGGCTTTTACATTATCCCCCTCCTTTATCAGCCGGTCATCCTCGTCATATTCGGCCGGTGTTACACCAAAAGCACCCTGGTCAGCCAGCCGCTGATTCAGAACAAAGGTTAACTTACCGGCTACCGGAGAGGCAAAGATGGACAAAAACTCCCAGGGTTTGTAATCCAGACCCAGCGACAATGATAAATCCCCGGGAGCCATAAAACGTGACACCACCACACTGTCATTGGGATAGTTGTACCCTTTATCGAACTGGCTTCTGAACTCCATTAAGAAGCTCGTACTAAGGTGTTCAGAAACATTGCGACCACCTTTGGAAATCAGGTGTATCCTGTCTTCATTCTTTCTGGTGGGCGTATCCCCGGTTTTCGTGATACCATAAGCAAGATTTAACTTGTTTTCCCATGAGTACCTGTCCCTGGTATAATCGGTGGTCAAATTCACCAAACTGGTAGAAGCAAAACTGTTTTCGCCACCACGAACCCAGTTGCTAAACGAAATCTGGTTGACCTGCTGACTGAAAAAGCCACCAAACTCCCAGGGTCCGGTTTCCGCTTCTTCTTCTGGTTGCCCATCTTCTTCTGATGCATACAATGAGCCAGGAACAGGCAGAAAAAAAACCAATAGCAGCAGGATTATCCTATACGTCATCTTCATAGCTTAACATAGTTTAAAGGGTAAAGAAAATCCGGTTTTTCATCTCACTTGAAAACCGAAACATCTAATTATAATTAATAAATGAAATGGATACACAAATTAAATAAACAATTTATTTTTGAATAATGTTTTCATGAGTAAACAGTAAACAGTAAACAGTGAACAGTGAACGGTAAAAGTAGCTGGAAGCTCGAAGCTGGAAGCTGGAAGGAAGAAGAAAAAAGTGAAAAGTGAAAAATGAAAAATGCAAGCAGGGCTTGACCGGCTTCAACCACTTCCCCAAGGAGGGCTACTGTAATGACAGCGCTTGAGCTGTCACAAAAAGTGAACGGTAAACGGTAAAAGTAGCTGGAAACTCGAAACTGGAAGCTGGAAGGAAGAAGTGAAAAGTGAAAAGCGAAAAGGGAAGCAGGGAGCTGATACCTGTGCAGGCCGGGCTTGACCGGCCTCAATCAATCCCCCCTGGAAAGCTACCGTAATGACAGGGCTTGACCTGT
>JAWLDT010000087.1:0-3591 GCA_041686485.1 Bacteroidales bacterium
CTACCACTGCTTCTTTTTGTAAATGACAGGCCGGCCAAGTCCGGCCTACACTTTTCACTTCATCCCTCAAGCTTCACGCCTGATACTTCTCATCTAACTTCTAACCTCCAACCTCTAACCTCTTCTCTGCTTCCAGCTTCCAGCTATTTACTTCTTCCTTCCAGCTTCCAGCTTCGAGCTTCCAGCTTCTTTTACCGTTCACCGTTCACTGTTCACCGTTCACTGTTCACCGTTCTTAGTACCACCCAAATATAGGAAGATAACCAGACTTCTGACAGAAAAAACAGGTTGGAATGTCTTTGTTCTTTCAGAATTATTGTATGGAAGCTTTTGTGGCTTGGCAGGACCATTGGTTTGCTTCTTATCAAAAAGTATCTGTTACCAGATCGATGCAAGGAAATTCATCATCTAAATGGATTCTAAAATTGAATCTTCTTTAAATTTTTTTCCTATTTTTACCCTCATCTTCTAACATAACCTGTCCACGAAATGCCGTTTTGTCCCTGTGTATCCCCAAAAAAGTATTGGTAATTTGGGATATGGAAAAATGCAACATGGATGTCATGGTACGTAAAAACTAAAATCAAACAACATGAATACAGGAAATTCTTCCATTGCACCCACTTCCCGCTCAAAGCGACTGTTTATTATTGATTTTTTAAGAGGTGCGGCCATACTGGGATTAATACTGGCCAACATGTCATTCTACAATACGCCTTTTCACGCCCAAACCGGGGAGTTTACGTTATGGGATGATACCGCGAACAGGATCGCAAATCTCTTTCTGTGGTTTTTCGTTGAAGGTAAGTTTTATCCGTTGTTTTCCCTCTTGTTTGGCATGGGGTTCTATCTTTTTCTTCAAAAAGCAAACGACTCAATGGATAAAGTGGTGTTGACGTTCAGAAAGCGGTTATTTTTTCTGCTGCTGTTTGGCCTGTTGCATGTGCTGTTGTTATGGTATGCCGATATCTTAATCGTATATGCCTTGTTTGGGTTGATATTGACATGGTTCCGGAACCGATCCGACAGAACGATTCTAAGGAGTGCAATCATTTTTATCATGATCCCCGTCGTGGTGGTTGGTTTGTCGATTGGATTTTTGAAGCTGGCGATGATGGTACCGGAAGCCGCTGAATCGATAGAGGCTAATTTTACTTATCAGATGACGCAAACGGAAGAATTGACAGATAAAACCATTGCAACCTATAGCACCGGTAGCTTTTCTGAAATCGTCAGCATACGTCTTGCTGAATATACAGATACACTCCCCGGATACCTGTTTTTCTATCCGAACTTCCTGGCTATGCTGTTTGTGGGTTTTTATATCGGCCGGAAAAAGGTTTTTGAAAAACCGGCTTCCGGATTAAATGTCTGGAAAAAAGTCTTCTGGTGGTGCCTGCCCCTGGCATTGGTGTTTAATTTGGTAGTCGCTTATTATAACCAAACGGCTTCGTATATCATTCCCGACTGGGATCTGCTCCTCATTACAATCGGTTATGGCATCGGTGGTCCCTCCATGATGTTTGTTTACATATATATTCTCGGTGTGATCTATCATAAGAATCTTTTAAAGAAGATAACCTATGCGATATGCAGGACCGGTCAAATGGCATTTACCAATTACCTTACACACTCCATTATATGTACAACATTGTTCTACTCCTACGGTTTTGGATTGTACGGTAAGGTCAATTACTGGCAGGGTATACTAATCGCTCTTGTCATATATGTTATTCAGGTTATATGGAGCCATTACTGGCTGACATATTTCCGGTTCGGGCCGTTTGAATGGTTGTGGCGCTCATTGACCTATGGAAAGCGGCAGCCAATGAAGCGGAGAGACAGCCATAATCACATCAAAACGTAATTATTTGCAATTTTCCGCTGTGACCTGTTACTCTTCAGCCTGTCCTTCAGCCCGGTTGAACACGAATTGCAGCAAGTTGGCTCCCATCCGGAGTGCCTTTTGCCTGTCTTCTTCCGGGTTGCCGTGCACGGATTGGTCCTCCCAGCCATTGCCCAGGTCGACCTCATAGGTATAATACAGCACCAGGCGACCCTCGTGAAAGATGCCGAATCCCTGCGGTGGTTCACCGTCGTGCTCATGGATTTTTGGCGGCCCATCCGGAAAAGAGAATGTCTGGTGGTAGAGGGGGTGTGAATAGGGCAGCTCTACCAGCTCCTTGTCAGGAAATACTTTTTGGATCTCCCGGCGGAAGTATTCATCCAGACCGTAGTTGTCGTCTACGTGCAGGAAGCCCCCGCCTAAAAGATAATTTCGGAGGTTATCGGCCTCCTGTGCCGAAAATACCACATTGCCGTGCCCCGTCATGTAAACGAAGGGGTAGTTGAATAACCTTGAACTGCCAACTTCTACATTGCCGGTCTGTTCCCTGATGGTGGTGCCAGCTTGTTCATTGGCAAAACGAATAAGGTTGGGCAACGCCGTTGGATTAGAGTACCAGTCGCCGCCACCGCGGTACTTTAGCGTGGCAATCTCATGGTATTGGCCCTGTACTTCCAGTGCGCCGGCTATAAGGATGAATAATAAGAGGATTATTTTTCGCATCAGGTTTGCTTTTATTATGTTTTGATGTATGATGATTACGTGATGATGTCTGTTGTTTTTTATTTTGAAAACCGCTTGCCCCCGACCGGTAATCATTACGTTTCCCTACCTGCTATAACAGTCCGTTGATTGTGTTTGCCTGCACGCAAAGCGCCATGGCCGCTGTTTCTGTCCGCAGGCGGTGCTGTCCCATGCTTATTTCACGAAATCCGGTCTCTTTGGCGGCAGCCACTTCTTCCCTGGTGAAGTCGCCCTCGGGCCCCACCAACAGGGTGGTGGCTTTACCGGGTAAGCAGACCTTTTGAAGCAGCGGTTTCTCTCCGTCGGCACAGTGCGCGATAAAGGCATTGCCGGTTGCCGGTTGCTGCATGAAATCGCTGAATGCCACAGCCGGATTAAGCCTGGGCAGGTATGCCCTGAGTGACTGCTTCATGGCCGCCAGCAGTATCTTTTCAAGCCGGTGTGGTTTAATTACCCGTCTCTCACTCTGATGGCAGTATACCGGGGTAATCTCATCGATGCCGCATTCCGTGCTTTTCTCCAGGAACCACTCGAACCGGTCAATGTTTTTGGTAGGCGCTACGGCCATGTGCAGGTGAAAGGTGCGCTTGCCGTATGCCTCGGTACGTTCGGTTATTGCCAGCTGCGTGGCTTTCGGATTCGGAAGCCGCACAACTGCCTTGCACCAGCTGCCAGAGCCGTCGGTTACCATCACCTGCTGGTCTTGCTGCATACGTAAAACCTTCACACAGTGATGTGATTCTTCCTGATTCAATGTGGCCACATCTCCCGTTAGGTTTGGTGCAAAAAAAATGTGCATACCTGTTCCTGTTTTTTTGAAACCTGTAGCGCTGCAACCCTGCATTACCGTACTACATAAAACGTCCATGTCGAAGATCCCGGTTATTCAGTAACCAAGAATTTATCACAAAGGTAAATCATTGCTGAGAACCTCGTAACCCTTTAACCTCTTATCTCCTTGACATTACGACATTTAGACATTTCGACTTTGCGACGTTTAG
>JAWLDT010000087.1:3691-8579 GCA_041686485.1 Bacteroidales bacterium
CGACGTTTAGACCTTTCGACAAAATTTAAACAGACAAAGGTTTCACCATTCCCTTGTTTATACATCTGACATTTACAAAACCAATTACAGAGAAAGCCTGCTACAGGTAAACAAAGATAAAGCAAAACCGTTGAATAAAGCAGATAAGAATCATCTGTAAAATATTCCTGCCCTGTCAGGTAAAGCCCGTTTATTTGTATATTTCTGACAGGTAATACAACGAAGATCAATGCCCTGAAAGTATAATTCGCCCTGCAACAATCTGTGTTATTCAAAACAGCATCACTATGGATATAACCGCGCTTTTTCTCGGTCCCAAATCGGAAAACAATGAAACGTTCAGGCAGTTTTTTGATGCTATTGTGGAGGATATCCTGAACTTCCGAAACAACTATCATCCTGATGAACCGCCCATCATCTCGGAAAGACATAAGCTGAGTGAGGCTTATGTTACCACGCGGGCTGATTTTATGCAGGAGTTGAAAACGATCCTGAGCAAGTTGCGGGCCCATTCCATTCCAGCCTGGGACACCTCTTATATTGCCCATATGAACAGTGACCTGGTTTATCCGGCCATTGCCGGTTATATCTCATCCATCATGTATAATCCGAATAATGTTACCGGGGAAGTATCATCGGTTACCACGCAGTGGGAGATGGACTTCATCAATTATTTGTGTGAGATGGTGGGGTATCCTCCTTTTTCGGCCGTGGTAAAAGATCCGGATGAAGAGGGACTTCATGCCTGGGGACATATTACCTCCGGCGGTACGGTGGCCAATATCGAGGGGTTATGGGTGGCACGCAACCTGAAATATTTGCCGCTTAGTCTGAAACTGGCTGCCAGCGAAGACCCGGAAAAGTTTGGTTTTCTTGATGATGTGTCTTTTACATGGTTCAACGGTCAGGATACAAGCATTGGCCGTCTTGATTATCCAAGTCTGTTCAATATGTCGCCGGACCTGATTTACGCAATGATGAACTCCCTGACCAAAGCTTACCATGCCAAATATCCTGACAGGGGGGCGCTGTTGCATGATATCAGGGAGTATAGCCTTCAGTATCTGGGCATACACGGCATACATGCTCTTATAAGAAAGCAGGCCGGGGATGATTTGGCGTTTCCTGTTGTCCTGGTAGCGCAAACCCGGCACTATTGCTGGGAAAAAAGTCTGGAAGTGCTGGGACTTGGGATGCATCAACTGAAAACCATTCCGGCCGACCAAAATTACAGGCTTGACATGGAGGCGTTGGAAACATGGTTACAGGATCATTCCGACACCCCGGTGTTGGCGGTGGTGCCCATCATCGGCACGACCGAGGAAGGGGTCATGGATCCCATGCATAAGCTGGCCGCGCTGCGGATCAGGCTTGAACAGGATATGGGAAGGTCGTTTTATATTCACGCAGATGCAGCCTATGGCGGCTATTATGCCGCTATGTTCTCCGCTGACGACTTTTCAAAGCACAAAACAGCCGAAGATGCCCTCAACGAATTTGCCAGTCACACACAAAAGAATGAAAAGGGATATCTAATAACCGACGAAGGGTTTGCTATCAAGCCAGATGAACTGGAGGCCGTCAGGACATCGCTGGAACAGATTTTTGAGTCGCTGGAGGCTTTAAAGCATGCTGATTCCATCACCATTGATCCGCATAAGCTCGGCTATATTCCCTATCCTGCCGGCAGCGTTCTCTTTAAGAATAATCAGTCGAAAAGCCTGATCTCATTTGAAGCCCCCTACCTGAAATGGAGCGGTGATGTACAACCGGACACCGAACGGGTCTTTCTCGGGCAGGCCACCCTTGAAGGCAGCCGGCCGGGTGCTGCAGCTGCAGCATGTTACCTGGCCTCCCGCATTGTTCCCCTTAACATTCGGGGCCACGGTAAGATCATGCTCTACAATATGATTGCCGCCAGGAAGTTCTTTAACAGCATTCCGCCCGAAAAACCCGGGGGCTGCAAGATTATTCCGCAGTATGATCCCGAGACCAACGTGGTGTGCTACAGCATCGGGTATCCTGGTGTTGTCGAACATCCGAAATATATGAACCTGCTCGCCAATAAGGTGTTTGACAACATGACGAAGAAACTGGACAAGCAAACATCCAGTTACGAGTATTTTATCTCTAAAACCAATATCAGCTACCGCGATTATCCCGGACAAATCAGTGCCATGTTTGACCAGGCAGCTATTCCGAAAAAGAACCATGAGTTGCTCTCAACAGATGAAGATGGTGAGTTTTTTGTTTTAAGGAGTGTACTGATGAACCCCCTGGCGCTAGGCCTGCCTGATGACTATTACTCCGGGTTTTGGTCGAAGGTAAGCCAGATTGCCGATGAGGCACTGGAGGACATCCTTTCTGATATCATACAGAACAGGTTTCATAACAAGCGTGTGAAGGTGCTCTGGATAGAAAATATGGAAGCCGTTGAAAACCTTAAAAATATTATTGAAACCTCCGTACTTGGGCGGTATTTCTCTTTTTACTTCCTTTCGGATAACGAGTCGGTTTGTGATTTTATGTACAGGGCCGGAAACGAATCGGATGCCATGGGGGAAGAAACGGATATGGTGATTACCGATTTGTGTCTGGATGGTTCATATGATGATCAGACGGATGTAAGCCGCATGTATCCCGTTGTTCAGCGGGCGGTTGAGGATAAAAAGCAGGTTATATGTTACAGCAAGTATGTGGCGGATGATCACAGGCGGTCTTCAGAAGTAAAAAAACGTCTTGTTGAAGTTGCCACGGCTGATGGTCATGCGGCGAACGAACAGCTTTTGCATTTTGTAGGAAAGACTGTCGGCGGGAAAGACCGCAAGCCTTTATATCATACGGTTGAGTCGGTACAGGAGGCGTTGTCTGATGACATGAATATGCTTCTGAAGAAGTTGATCCTTGCCCTCCAGCGGCTTGCTTAATCGATAGTTGAAGCTCCATTTGGCGGGTATTGCAGTAGGTAAAGTCTCGGCTTCCTTCCCCGATGAGCAGCCTTTATTGCATTAACCAGATCTTTCGCACCATCCTTGATACCAATGATTTAACTGAGAATTTTTTCTTTTTTTAGCTTATAATTTTTTGAAGACCACCACATCACACTTGCCCCTATCATCAGGCTTGCTATCGAGATGGAGAAGGCAGTGGTAAAGCCCCATAGCTCATAAAACAATACCCCGACAAGGGGTGCAAAAATGGCCCGGATAGCCGTAAGGCCGAGGTGTATAGACTGGTAGATCCCGGCTTCTGAGGGGGAACAAAAATATGCAGACCCGATACTCCACATCAGGGCCATGGTGGCGGCAAAAATGCCATGAAAGAGGATATAAAAGGTGAGGGTGTGGTAATAGGTGATATCCCAGAACTGTACAGAACTGTCATAGTATTGTGTCATCACCATAGAGAAAATATACAAGGCCATCGACAGCAGGGAGATGACCGCAAACTTCCGGGGATCCATCCGGCCGATCAGCTTGCCGAAGAAGGGTAGCAAAAGTATGGCCAGCAGGTTGTAGGCATTCTTATAAAAGGCCACACTCGAATAGTTCAACCCCAGCCCCTGATCCCAAAACAGGACGATGACCGTGAATGACCCCATGAATCCGAATCCGTAAAACATAAAGCCAATCTGGAAATGCCGGTAGGGGATATTCCTTACCAGAATGTTGGCCATTTCTATGACAGATTGTTTGACGCCCTGCCATACGGACTGGGCTAGTTCGGGAGGTCCTTCTTCCTGCCTATAGGGAATAAATGACAACAGGGTGATGGATAGCATGCCCAGGATGGCGGCAGCCGGGAAAACATATACGAAAACATAATGATTGGCGTCCAGTGCCCATCCATACGCAAAGGTTGTGGCCATCGTAACCAGCTTTTTTGCCGTAGTGGCATAACTGAAGAAACGACCAAAGTTTTCGTGGCTGTAAGCATTCTTTAAAAAAAGATTAATGCTGGGAAATACAACTGGATGAGCCAGGTAATAGATCAGAAATATCGCCAGAAAGATGTAATGATACATGGAATCTCCTGTAAGCTGTTCGGCGCTCCTCGGGAAAAAGAATAACAGCATCAAAGGCAGTCGGGTGAGGATGGCCGTACGCCGGAGCAACCGTTTCTTATTCTTGATGCGACGAAGCATGGCGCTGAAAAAGATCAGGAGCAAAAACACCAGGGTGGAAAACTGAAACAGAATGCTCATCTGATAGCTGGATCCCATCAGGCTTTTGATAAAGACAAATTCGTTGAGCACGATCAGCCCCGCCAGTATCCCCTCAATAAATGAGTAGGAAAAATGCAGGACGAAGGTTTTTCGCTCATCCGGATGAAGCGCTGACAGGACCGGGATTTTCATTCTTGTCAAGGGTTTGCCGTAAAAGCTTGTTTGGCCTGATTTTTGGCGGTGCAAAGGTAGCCATCTTTATCAAAATCAACACAAGCAGTTGTTAAAATCAGGTATATAACTATCATAATTTATTAATTTTAAAAGAAATTTTTGAAAAAAATCGTTTCTTTACGGTGAAAAAAGTTCGAAGCTGGAAGGAAGAAGAAAAGTGAAAAGTGAAAAATGAAAAGTGAAAAGTGTAAGCCGGCTTGACCGGTCTAAAGCACTTCGCCGTGGAAAGCTACCGTAATGACAGCGCTTGAGCTGTCACCAGGCTGGCTTGATATGTCATTACAGTTGCAGGCCGGACTTGGCCGGCCTGCCAATTACAAAAAAGAAGCAGTGGTAGCCGCAGCACTTGGGCTGCGTGACCTCGGCCGACGTACCATTTACAAAAAGGAACAGTGGTAGCCGCAGCACTTGGGCTGCGTGACCTCGGCCGACGTACCATTTACAAAAAGAAGCAGTGGTAGCCGCAGCACTTGGGCTGCGTGACCTCGG
>JAWLDT010000088.1:0-8316 GCA_041686485.1 Bacteroidales bacterium
TCAAGCCGGCCTACACTTTTCACTTCTTCCTTCCAGCTACCACCTCTGAGACTTCCCTATCTAACCTCTACCTTCCAACGTCTAACTTTTTCTCTGCTTCCAGCTTCCAGCTTCGAGCTTTCAGCTTTTTCACTGTTCACCTCCTATTGTATAAACCATCATGTAACTGCCGATACGTTCATAGAAAAGCGTGTTGCGACTGGTGGAGCCTTCCTGGTTTATGTATCCGGTGATTTGGCCTTTCTCTTCTACAACAAAAGGATCTATATGTAAGTGTTCCCGGAAAGATAAACTTCCCCTGCCATGCAACTTATAAAGAGCTTCCTTCGCGCACCATATGAGGTACAAGTTTTCCATGGATTCACTGGTTGACACATAAGCAGCTTCCTGATCTGATAAAAATTTATGTGCTATTCGAAATATTTTATGGTGCATATGTTCTATATCTACACCGACCTGACAGTTGGTGCTGACTATCAGAACCGAATAGGCGCCGGAATGTGAAACGGAAATATGTCCGGCGCCGTTTTCCATATGGGGTTTGCCCCAGGTGTCGTAAGAAATACCTGAAACGGCAGAAGCGGGGAATATGTGTGGCAGGATCAGTCGATAGCTTAACCAGTGTTTCCTGCGAACCGGATTTCGTAAAGAGGTATAATACTTTTTTTCGAAGTCGGAGAGGCGTGCTTGCCGGAAAAGCTCCTCAAGGGTTTCCGTGATTTCCCAAATGCCCAGATTGGCATTCTGCATGCATTTTTTCATGAAAATCCCCATAGTATAGTTATTGCAGGTTGCCAGCGCAGTAAGTTTGCTGGTTTTACGAAGGATTACAAGGCAAAAGTAATGATATTACAGGTTATTATGGGTTTTGATGCTTTACGGTTCTTTGATCTGATCCTTCCGTTTTCGTGACAGCATTCGCGTGTAAGCTGTTTAATTTGTAACCTGGAGCCGGGGCGGGTTAAACCAGGTTCTGTATTCTTTCAGCGGGTAGCGGGCTTCCCCGTCAAGCACAGTACCGTCGATGAGCAGAAACTCCGACTCACAACACGGGCATTTCCCAATTAACATGTTCTCATCCGTGATGCTCACCTGGCAGTTATGCGGATCAGAAGGGCAGGCACGGTCAAACGCCCTGAAATTGGTTTCTGACTCCCTGTAAACGATAACCCCCTGGTAGCCGCCGTATTCGTACTGTTCCTTCGGGATTTGATGGGTCAGACCGGGGCTGTTCAGGTTATAGTTGGTGATGTTGAAGTTAAAGTCGACACGTACGTAGGGAACCGGGTGTTGGCGATCTTTGTCGCAGGAGGCGAAGAAAATCAGACCAATGGCTGTGAACAGAATGAATATCAATTTGTTTATATGATGATGCATAGATGTTGATCGATACGGTTTAGGTATTTAGATAATATGTAAAGTTACGATTTTTTGGTATTTTTGTATAAATTGATCATGAAACCGGTTTTTTTGCCGGGGTTAAATGCTGCGCTATCAAATCTATTGTTATGGAAGATTTTATATTTGTCATACTCGTTATTATCTGGTTGGCTGTTAGTTTTTTGAAGCAAAAGCCCAAAAGTGCCAAAACAGATAAACGGCCGCAGCCTGCATCCGGCGAGGAACAGGCATCACCGGCTGGCGACCAGAAGAGCTGGGATACTATGTTTGACGAGTTCTTTGGAGAAACAGAAGAGACCAAAGAGGCGAAGCAGCCTGTTTTTGAAGAGCGCGATAAAGATGTGGAAGAACGGGCCAGACAGGAAAGGGAGCGGGAGAAACCGGCTATGAACAAGGTTGAATTTGAAAGGGATGAGGCACTTGCCAGGCGGGTGCAGGAGGAAAGGGAAAAACAACACCGGCGTTTCGAAACAGATATTGAAACCCAGACAAGAGAACTCGGGCGCCCAGAGCTCGAAAAGAGTAAACGTACCGTCGAGGAAGAGGCAACCAGCGGGTCAGGTGTTTCGGATACCTATAAATTCGCCTCAGATGGAAAAATTAAGTCCATCGATGATATGATCCGGCAACAGAAGCAGCAAGAAGCCAAAGACAGGGTGTTGCTGGAAGATGATGTCGTAGCCGGTGCCAAAAGAAGGTTCCCGCGTTTTAAACTGAGAGATGCAGTGATCTTTTCTGAAATTCTGCACAAAAAATATCGTTGAGAAAATTCGTGTTTTATTGAATTATTTTTTATCTTTGACAAAACAAAGATAGAATAAGATTAAAAAGGCCTGGTCTTGGAGTCAATCCAATATCAGGTTATTTTTCTGTAAGCCCACTGTTTATTTTTGCAGGAATTGTATTGCCACCTTCATGTTGAAAAAAAGACATTTGCCGGTGGCGGACATAGGGCTGTATTTGTAAATAAACACAATTAACAACCAATCAAATCCAGGCGTTCGGTTCTGCTTACGATGGCGATCCACCGGATGTCTGATATTATTTTAAGGTACAATGTTATGAGCCAGGTGCAATATTTTACAAAAGAAGGACTTGAAAAGTTGAAAGATGAGCTTGAACGCCTTAAGACAGTGGAAAGGCCTGCGATATCGCAAACGATCGCTGAAGCCAGGGAAAAAGGAGACCTGTCGGAGAATGCAGAATATGATGCTGCCAAAAATGAACAGGGTATGCTTGAATTACGAATAGCCAAGCTGGAAGAAACCCTGAGTAATGCCCGTATTATTGATGAAAGTCAGCTGGATGACAGCAAAGTCTCCATCCTGACCACGGTTAAGCTCAAGAACATGAAAACCAATGCCGTGATGTCATATACTATTGTCCCTGAAAATGAGGCAGATATCAAAAACGGAAAGATTTCCGTCAGCTCGCCGATTGCCAAAGGGCTGCTTGGTAAGGAACCCGGCGAAACGGTAGAGATTGAGGTGCCCGCTGGGGTTATGACCTTTAAAATTATGGATATCACCCGGTAGTGCCCGACCCAGGCGCCGGCCATGCTCCGATACACTGAATCCCCATTCGTTAAACCGTAAATCATTCTAACCATGGCAAGTATTTTTACCAAAATCGTTCAGGGTGAGATCCCATCCCATAGAGTGGCTGAAGATGATCGCTTTCTGGCATTTCTTGATATTAACCCGCTGGCGAAAGGACATACGCTGGTTATTCCCAGGCAGGAGGTAGATTATTTGTTTGATCTGGATGATGAAACATATCGTGATCTGTGGCTTTTCGCCAAAAAGGTTGCCCGTGCCCTGGATCAAACGATGACATGTGAGCGGATAGGTGTTGCTGTGGTGGGCATGGAAGTGCCGCATGCACATATTCACCTGGTACCGATTAACGGTATTTATGATATAGACTTTAGCAAACCCAAGTTAAAGCTGAGTCAGGAAGAGTTGGAGGTAACGGCCCAACGCATTGCCGATGCTGTAGAAGGTTGATCTTCTATCCGCCTGTATTGAAGTCACCCAAAACTTTTTGACCGATTCTTTTCTTTTGGCTTTTGGCACCTTGCAGCCCTTAGTTTTTCTGAATGAGCTGCCTGACCTTACGGCGGGTGGAAAGGATGATCTGGTACATACACGGTACGATGACCAGTGTGAGGAAGGTTGCTACGGTCAAACCAAATATGACTGTCCATGACATTGGTCCCCAGAAGCGCGCATTGTCACCGCCGAAGTAAATCTGGGGGTCAAATTCGGTCAGCAGGGTCACAAAGTTGATGTTCAGCCCGATGGCCAGGGGGAACAACCCGAGTACCGTGGTGATGGCTGTAAGCACTACCGGCCTGAAACGTGTGTGTCCTGCACGTTCGATCAGTGAAAGGCTTGTTTCGGGATCCAGTAAATCGTCCTCGCCCGTATCAAGTTCCAGGCGTTTTTGTTTGTGCAGATAATCGGTATAATCTACCAGTACAATGGCGTTATTCACCACCACACCGGCGAGGCTGACAATCCCCACTCCCATCATAATGATGATAAAGTCCATGTTAAAGATGGCCAGCCCCATGAAAACACCTGCTGTACTGAATATTACGCTTCCGATGATAATAAAAGGTTTAAATACAGAGTTAAACTGCGTTACCAGGATAAGGGCGATAAGGGACACGGCGATCAGCAAAGCCCTGATCAAAAACTCCATAGACTCTTCCTGCTCCTGTTGTTCTCCGGTAAAAGCATAATCATAGCCGCCGGGCAACTCCATACCGTCCATCAGCTGCATGATCTGCTGGTTGATCCGGTTCGCGTTGTAACCGGGAAGCACGTTGGAGCTGAGTGTGATGACCCTGTTGCGGTCGATGCGGTTTATGGCGCCGTATGTCTTGCTGTATTCCACATTGGCCACGGCTGATATGGGCACTTGCATGATCCTGCCTGTGCTCTGGCTTCGGAAAGTGATGCGCTGATTCATCAAAGATGACAGGTTATGGCGGTATTCTTCCTGCAGCCTCAGTTGTATGGGGTATTCTTCTTCGCCCACTTTGAATGTGGAAACCTCCAGGCCGAACAGCGCGGTACGGATGGTGTTGGCGATCATAAAAGTGGAAAGTCCAAAGCGTCTGGCGGCTTCCCTGTCGATATGTATCAGTATTTCGGGGTTGTCGCTGTCCAGGTCTTTGCTGAGACCTTCGATACCTTGTATTCCTGCCCTGCTGATCCGGTTTTTTATGGTATCGGTAAGTGCCATCAGCCGCTCTATGTCCTGGCCGCTGATCTCCAGGTTGATTGGTTTTCCGGAAGGCGGGCCGGCCATGTTTTTCTCTATCATAAAATCAATGCCCGGATATTGTCCTGTCAGCGCCTCGCTGAGTTCTGCCATGATTTCGTTGGTGCTAATGCCTCCGCGCATGTCGAATTGTTCGAAGGTTACCGTGATCAGACCACGATTGGGGGTTTCACCGGTACTCATCTCCATCTCGCCCACTGCACCACGGCCTACCGTGGTGAGCATTGATTTGACAATGTGGCTGTATGGTTCGATGAGGTCATCTACTTTCTCTTCCACCTCGCTGACGCGCTTGTTTGTTTCGTCAATGTCGGTACCAACAGGCAATTCCATGAGGATGTTGATAAACTGGGGTTCGTTATCCGGGAAAAACAGGACGTTGGGGCTGCGCAGGCCAAAGCTGATGATGGCCAGTATCAGTGCCAGCAGTGTGCCCAATAAAAACGTATATGGATTCCGGCCACGTAGCGCATAGCTTAATGTGTTGATATATAGTTTCTCAAGAAAGGGCAGCAGCACCTGCTGAAACCATTTTGCCAGCCTGGCAAGCACAAAATATCCCAGGGCAAACAGCATGGCGGCAAGGAGGAAGAGATTGCCAAAAAGTGTGCTACCCGCAAGATGCATAAATACGCCCGCCAGGATCAGGATGCCGGTAATAATCAGTTTCCGCCGGAGTTTATTCGGGGCCTTTGTTTGCCGGCTGGCTGCTTCACCCTTTTTAGTGCTATTGCGAAAAAAGGTATAAGAGAATACAGGAATGATCACGAGGGCCACGAAAAGGGATGAGGTGAGCACGATAATCAGCGTAAGGGGCAGGTATTTCATGAACTCCCCGGTAATGCCTGTCCAGAATGCCAGGGGCAGAAACGCGGACAAGGTGGTGGCTGTTGAGGTGATGATCGGCATGGCAATTTCACCAATCGCCCTTCTGGCCGCCTCGAGGATGGAATAATCCCGCTCCACGAAACGAAATATGTTGTCAACGGCTACGATGGAGTTGTCAACGAGCAGCCCGAGTGCCAGGATGAGGGAAAACAATACGATCATATTGATCTGCAGACTCACTATGCCAAATACCATGAACGACATGAGCATAGACAACGGGATGGCGATACCGACGAAAAGGGCGTTTTTGAGCCCCAGGAAAAGGTACAAAACCAATACCACCAGGATCACTGCCATGATCACACTGTTTTCCAGGTTCGACAGCTGTATCCCGATCTCTTCCGATTGGTCATTGGTAATGGTTACATTCAGTTCATCCGGCAGGTCTCCGTTTTGCCTGGCCAGGTACAGCACCTGCTGAATGTTCTCGGTGGCAGACAGCAGGTTGTCACCGGCATTTTTTATCACCTGCAGGCTGACCACGGGCTGGTCATCCAGGCGCGTATAGCTTGTCGGATCAGCATAAGCATCCACAACTTCTGCCACCTCATACAAGTATACAATTTGCTGGTCTTCATGCTGGACAATGATGTCTTCGATCTGGCGGATATCTGTAAACTCACCCATGGTGCGTAAAGCCCACCGTGTGCCGTCTTCAAATCGGAGCGATCCGCCAGCCATGGATACATTTTCCGATGAGATGGCTGCATCAAGGTCATCAAAGCTCAGCTGGTAGAGCTCAAGTTTGTGCGGATCGGCATTGATCTGAATTTCCCTTTCCTCGATACCGGTGATCTCTACCTTTGAGACTTCAGGAACATTCTCAATTTCCTCTTCCAGGAAATCTGCAAAACGTTTCAGTTCATTCGTGCTGAATTCCCCGCTGAGATTCATATTCATGATCGGGAATTCCGAAAAGTCAATGTCTATCACTACAGGGTCGGAAGGCAGGTCGGAGGGCAGGTCGCCCTGCACCCTGTCCACGGCATCTTTCACATCCTGGAGGCCCTCTTCTATGTTGATCTCCGTTTCGAACTCCACAAAAATTTCTGAATTATCCTGTGAGGATGTGGACCTGAGTTCCCTGATCCCGGTAATGGTATGGATTTCGTTTTCCAGCGGACGGGTAACCAGGTTTTCCATGTCTGCCGGCGGATTTCCGGGATACCTGGTTTGTACAAGCACCGTAGGAATTTCCACTTCGGGGAAGAGTTCTTTCGGAAGACTCCGGTAGGAGAGAGTTCCAAAAACGGCTACGATAAAGGTGATAAGAAAAATGGTGTTCTTGTTCTTCAGCGCCAATGTAGCCGGCTTAAACTCCCGGATGGCCTTGTTTTCTTTATTCATCATGCTCCGCGTGGTTATGGAAAGAATACTTCCGGATACTATTCATAGGATTCTATACTGATTTTTTCCCCGTTGGTCAGATTACGATGTCCCTGCCTGATCAGCAAATCGCCTGTTTTAAGGCCATCTGTTACCTGGGTTTTGCCTTCGCTGTCTTTCCCTCTTTCAATGTATGCCTTTCGTGCTATCCTGTTTCCTGCAGGGTCCTCCTCCGCCACATACACGTAATGGCCCTGGGTGTCATAACCGATCAGCATAGAGGGGATGACAATCGCTTCTTCTGCTTCAGCCGACTGCACACTGATATTGGCCATCATATTTGGTTTGAACCTGCCGTTGTCGTTCGGGATTTTGAGCTGCAAACGGAAAGAACGGTTCTCCGGGTTAATTACATGCCCGACCCGGTACACAGGAACCGTCATCTCCACGTCAGGGTAGGCCGGGAAACGGAGGATCACATCGCGCCCTTCAGATACATCGGGGAGGTATGATTCGGATACATCCGCATTGATGTAGAGTTCGTCAAGGCTGATGATCTGCATTACCGGGGTGCCCGGCATGGCCAGTTCCCCTTCTTTAATAAAATGCTCATCCACAAAACCATCGAAGGGCGCCTTCATCACTGCCATCCCTTTCTGCGATTGCAGTGTTTCCAGGTTGTTTCTGAGACGTTCTGCCTGGTTTCTGGCCTCCAGGTACTGGACCTCACTGCCTATCTCCTGATCCCACAGCCTTTTTTGACGCTGATAAATTGTTTCAGCCAACTGTAGACTGGTTTTTATTTCTTCAATCTGTCCCTCCACCACATCTGTAGATAAGCGCGCCACCACCTGTCCGCGGGTTACCGGGTCTCCCTTTTTTACAAGTAACTTTCTGATGTGTCCGCTGGTTTCCGGGCTGATAGTGGCCGAACTGACTGCCTCCACGGTGGCGCTTACACTGATGAAATCAGCAAACACAGAAGGTTCAAGCTTCGATACAGTCACAAGGACATCATTGTTTCTAACGGTTTCTTCGCCCCGTGCATCAAGTGTCTGACGTAGCTCGTTCACTTTTTGGGTCAGGCGGTTGATCTCCGCATTGTATTCATCTATCTGGCTGCGGATCTGGTCGCTGTCCTCCTCTGAGGAAGAAGATTCATTGCTGCATGACTGCATTCCAACAGTGAGTGCCAGCAGGACGAAGAATGAAAGGCGTAGTACCTTTTTTAGTCCTGCGGGAGTCTTCATTAAATATGCTGGGTTCATCTGTTTATAATTTTGTAACTATCTGTTATTTAGTTTTATGTAGTTGTATTTAAGCTGCCCTTCAGGGCGTTTCCGGGGTTGTTGGCTCTATGTCGACCCAGGGCGTTGCCACCGGGCTGAAATAAATTGCCCTTCAGGACGC
>JAWLDT010000089.1:0-8070 GCA_041686485.1 Bacteroidales bacterium
CTATGGGCCAGGATGTCGATGTAACACTCCACCTTTTCACTTTTAAACATTTCGACATTTTGACATTCCGACATTTCGACATTATTATAAACAGATGAATAATCTAATCAACGATTTTTTTCAACAACAGCTGGTTGAGTGGGATCTGGCCGGAAAGAATTACAGGGGGCTGCAAAAAGCGCTCAAGCGATACATTCAACTGAGTGACCATGTAAGGGTAGGGGTGCAGTTCAATCCAGAGCGCATATACTCATCGGCAGCAAAGGTGGATGAAAAGAGCATCAAAGAGCGCAAATGCTTTCTTTGCCGGCACCATCTGCCAGAACAGCAGCGTTGGATCGAATATATGGATAAATACCTTGTGTTGGTGAATCCGTTCCCGATTTTTCCGAGGCATTTAACGATCCCGGATAAAGAGCATACCGATCAGCGCCTGTCCGGCCGTTTTAGAGATATGCTTACCCTTGCCCGGGAGCTCGATGGTTTTATCGTGTTTTACAATGGCCCGAAATGTGGTGCTTCGGCTCCGGACCATTTTCATTTTCAGGCTGGTAATAAAGGTTTTATGCCTTTGGAGGATGATTTTGAACATCTTCCGAAGAGCCTTATGGGCAATGATGGTGGCCTTAACAAATGGCGGATGGACAATTATTTTCGCACCTGTATGGTGTTGGAAAGCCAGGATCAGGAAAAGCTGGCCGGTTACCTGGAAGATTTGCTTTTGCGGATGAAAACCATTGATGCACAGGACCCCGAGCCTATGTTGAATGTGCTGGTAAGCTGGAAACATGACCAATGGCGGGTTTTTGTTTTTCCGCGTAAGAAGCACCGCCCGGCGCAATATTATCTTGAAGGGGATCAACGTATCCTGATGAGCCCCGCCTCGGTTGATCTCGGCGGTATGCTCATTACCCCACGTGAGGAGGATTTCCATAAAATGGATGCCAATAGCATCAAAGGTATTTTTGAACAGGTTTGTTATGATGAAAAATTGTTTTATCAAACGATAGCAGAATGACCTCCTGCTGCCTATCCGGTTCCCCTGCTTTGTGGTTTTCGCATGCAATGAGGCAGGTTTTAAAGTTACCGGAGAATATAGGGAAGGTTTGTGTAAAAAAATTGAAAACAGCAGTGTGCCAACCACGCAGGTTATGAGTGAAATCCAGGTGCAACTACAACAAGGTTGGCCGGACAGTTTGGAAGAAACGGCTGCTTTTCTTGACAGGAACTGGGCATATGATTCAATATGGCCGGATTTGCTGGCTGAAAAGCTGACAGGTGATCCTTGCGCTGATCCGGAACTTTGTTTGACTGCCTTTGCAGGAGATAAAATGGCAGGGTTTATTTTTTGCGTGCGCAGGACGATACGCGGCCAGGAGTTTGGTTATGTCAAGCTGATGGCTGTTGAACAAACCTGGCGCAGGCAAAAGATTGGTACCAGGCTGTATGCAGAAGCCGAAAAACGTCTGATGGAGAAGGGAGCTGAGGTGCTTCGCTGGTATGATGTCCCCATGAACTATTTTATGCCGGGTATTGACCCCCGCTATACACCAGCTTATTGTTTTGCCCTTAAACAAGGTTATAGCTGCTTTGGTGAAGCCATCAATATGCTGTGTGACCTGGACGGGAAAGACTTTTCGACAAAAGCCGCAGAGATCGATCTGGAAGCAAAGGGGGTTGAGGTTCGCCGCGCTTCTCAGAAAGACCAACAGGCTATCTTACAATTACTCTCCGTTGAGTGGGCATTATGGAATAATGAGGTAAGGATGGCCATGTGCGATGA
Organism: Bacteroidales bacterium; assembly: GCA_041686485.1. Taxonomy (GTDB): domain Bacteria; phylum Bacteroidota; class Bacteroidia; order Bacteroidales; family UBA7960; genus PUPG01. Next base: position 1,784 of record JAWLDT010000089.1, read on the forward strand.
TCCGCCGTCGGTGCACATCGCTATCCAAAACGAAGAAGTGAAGGCCTTTTCAGTACACAATGGCAATAACAAGGGCACCGGATGGTTTGGCCCCATGGGTACGCATCCTGATCTGCGTGGTTTTGGTATGGGTACTGTATTATTGAAAAGATGCCTGAAAGACATGCAGGCACAGGGACATCGCCAGGCAATCATACCCTGGGTAGCACCCATTGCATTTTATTCACATTTTGTTGATGCACACATTGACAGGGTTTTCTGGCGAATGGAAAAAGAAATTCAATAGCGGATTCATATACTGATCCAAATCTAAAATCGTACATTATGAATCAAAAACCAAAAGATATGCAAACCGATATTCAAGTGGGTATTTTGTTTGCTCCCAGGATCTCATTCAGGTTGCACGGGAAATACATGCTGAAAGGCCATGATATGGAAGTGACCGGCGATGGTCAGCTGGAAACGGGAGCAGGGGGTGCGCCCATACTTACCATTAACAATAAACCCATGAAAGTGGAATTACCGGTTGTTTTCACCCCTTTGGATAGCAGCGAAGGCTTCTTTGATCTGAAGGATGTGACCATAGGGATCAACTTTCATTGGGAACGCAAAGAAGATCAGCGTTTTACCGGTAGTCTGAAAATCATTTCGGAGGAAGAGCACCTGACAGCCATCAATATCTTACCCGTGGAGGATTACCTGAAAAGCGTTATCTCTTCTGAGATGCGTGCCACAGCTTCACCCGCCTTCCTGAAAGCCCATGCGGTCATCTCACGCTCATGGCTGATTGCACAAATTAACAAGGCAAAAACCCTGAAAAAAGCACCTTCCGGAGAAAATGACCAGCAAGGCGGGAAATCAAAGGTATCGGCTTCAACATCAGCGTTGGACGTAAAAATACCGGCAAGCGACAAAGAGCACATTCGCTGGTACGACAGGGAAGATCATAAGCATTTTGATGTATGTGCTGATGACCATTGTCAGCGCTATCAGGGTATCACCAGAGCCAGTACTTTGAAGGTGAGCGAAGCCATTGACGAAACCTCCGGGGAAGTACTTGTATATGAAGGTGAAATATGTGATGCGCGCTATTCGAAATGTTGTGGCGGTATCAGCGAATTATTTGAGAATGTATGGGAACCGGTTCAGCATTCCTACCTGACCAAAGTAATCGACAACGACAAAAAACCTGCCGGCTTCAATACCAATCTTGACTCAGAGGAGGATGCAGAACAATGGATCATCAATACACCTGAGGCATTTTGCAATACCAAAGATAAGCAGGTTTTGTCACAGGTATTAAACGATTATGACCTGGAAACTTTGGACTTTTTCCGGTGGAAGGTAATTTACAGCCAGCAGCAAATCAGGGATTTGCTCAAAACCCGTATTGGTCTGGAGGTGGGAGACGTGTTGGCGCTTATTCCTGTGGAAAGAGGCGTTTCGGGTCGTCTGATCAGGTTGCTCATCAAAGGAAGCGAAAGGTCGATAATAATTGGCAAGGAACTGGAGATCAGAAAGGCGTTCTCAAAATCACACCTCTATAGTTCTGCTTTCGTGGTTGAACATACTGAAATGCATGATGGTGTACCGCAAAAGTTTATCTTTAGAGGTGCCGGTTGGGGACATGGCGTTGGTTTATGTCAGATAGGTGCGGCTGTGATGGGCGCACGTGATTATTCATATAACGACATTCTTTCACATTATTTCAAAGGGGCAAAGCTGGAAAAATTTTATTAATATGGAGCAAGAAGCAACAAAACAAAGAAAGTCACCCTGGAGCTGGGTGCCCTCACTATATTTTGCACAGGGATTACCTTATGTAATCGTGATGACGGTTTCGGTAATCATGTACAAGCGACTTGGGGTTTCAAATGCTGACATCGCATTGTATACCAGCTGGTTATACTTGCCATGGGTGATAAAACCGTTGTGGAGTCCTATTGTCGACATTTTTAAAACAAAGCGTTGGTGGATCATTACCATGCAGCTACTTGTTGGTGCAGGATTAGCGGGGGTGGCCTTCACCCTTCCGCTGTCTTCATTTTTTCAGTATTCGCTGGCATTCCTTTGGTTGCTGGCTTTTAGCTCGGCCACCCACGACATTGCTGCTGACGGTTTTTATATGCTGGGCCTGAAAGAAGGCCAACAATCCTATTTTATCGGCATACGAAGCACCTTTTATCGTTTTGCGATGATCACGGGCCAGGGTTTGCTGATCATACTGGCCGGCTTTTTTGAAGTATTCACCGGACATGAACCTGTTCGTTTTACGGTTGTTGCCGATCCGCAAATGGAGCAGGCCAGGGAGGAGCCTATTTTAGATGAAAGGCCTCCGGTGGATGAAATGACATTTTTTGTCAGCAGTGAAGAGGTTCATGCTGCCGCGCAACAAATACCCAAAGATGAGGCTGATAGTATCAGGGCAATGGTTGAAGAACACAATCTGACGCATAATTTTATAGAACCTGAGCCGGAAATCGAGGAACAACATGCTTCCTGGTGGTCACGCACGGTGGCCAATCCGATGAGCGAATGGTTGCGTGACTTGTTGGGTATCGAAGAGATGGCAGATCCGACGCTTGAAGCCTACCAGGGTAACCTTGTTATGGTGGCTGTCACACTGTCTCAGGAACCTGAGCCAGACAAAGAGGTAATATTGAATACTGGTTTCCGGCGTGGCGATGCCAGTTTGCAACTGGTCAAAGGTGAGCGATTGGTGTTTACGGATGATAACTGGGATGAGAAGGCATATATCCTTATTCAGCTTGATCCAAAGCTTGACAGTTATGCGAGTGCGTATTTTGAAGGGCGTTCCGGTAATATTCCCCTGGCATGGTCAATTACGTTCATCATATTGGCGGTGTTTTTCCTCGGTCTGTTTATCTACCATAAGCTTATGTTGCCCCGCCCGTCAACGGATAAAGCCGCGGCTGAAGGGGAAAACAAAGGCTTGTTTTATGAGTTTATTCAGACGTTCGGCTCCTTCTTCCGGAAGAATAATATCGGACCTGCTTTGGCATTCCTTCTGTTGTATCGTTTGGGAGAAGCGCAGATCGTAAAAATGGCCTCGCCATTCATGCTGGATGCCAGGGAATTGGGTGGCCTGGGACTTACCACCGGCGACGTAGGCCTGATATACGGAACGATCGGTATCATAGCGCTGACGCTAGGCGGCATTTTGGGTGGACTCATGGCATCCAGAAAAGGCCTTAAATTCTGGATATTTCCCATGGCTTTGTCTATGAACTTGCCCAACCTGGTCTTCGTTTACCTCTCACATTATATGCCGCAAAGCATATGGCTGATATCGGGTAGCGTGGCACTCGAACAGTTTGGTTATGGTTTCGGTTTCACTGCCTATATGCTGTTTATGATCTATTTTGCAGAGGGTAAGCACAAAACAGCTCATTTTGCTATATGCACCGGTTTGATGGCCCTTGGCATGATGCTTCCCGGCATGATATCAGGCTGGATACAGGAGATTATCGGTTACGGCAATTTCTTCATCTGGGTGGTGCTCTGTACCATCCCCGGTTTCATCATTATCCGTTTCCTGAAGATCGATAAGTCGTTTGGGATCAAAGAGAAGAAGACCTGACCTTCCGGTGTTAAAACGGAAGCGAAAGGACCCGGCCGTCGGTGGTCGTTAACCAGAGCTTATTGTTCTCTGCATGCATGAAGTTGACGGCCGTGTTACTTACTTTGTGCTTCCAGGTGAGTTCCTGTTTCCGGATGTCAACGGCCATAACAACACCATTTTTGGTGGCAGCAAACAGTAGCTCATCCTGAACCACGATTGGGCAGGGGTTATGATCGTACCCGAACCCGGCGTCAAGCGTCCATTTGGTTTTGGCTTCATCTCCTTTGGCTGAGATGGCGACAATGCTGTCATTCATCAATTTGGCATAAATTGTTTCCTTCTTCCCGCCGGCGCCCATGGACTCCCTGACCTGGTGTTTGTTTGTTCGCCAGACCTCCCGGCCATCCGCCAGGTCAAGCGCGGTCATGAAGCGATCAGGGGCCACAATAAAGACCTTATCATGGCTGATCACCGGCACCACGTTGCCGGGTGACAGCAGTGCTATCGGTCGCTCGTTGTTCCATTTCCACAGCATCTCCCCATTGGTTTTGTCAAGGCAATACACATGGGTGTCCCAGGCGGTGAATACGACGTAGTCATCATTAAGAGCGGCCCGCGCCTGTATCAGCCCATCAACTTCATCAAAAACCCAGCTCACTTCACCACTTGCGGCGTTTACCCTGTAAAAACCATCAGTGCCTGAGCCACCGTAGTAATATCCATCCCGGATGATACCTGAAGCCACAATGGGACCTTCGGTATTCAGTTCCCAACGGATCTCACCCGAAGATAGTTCAATTCCATACAGGTTGCCGTCCAGATCACCCACCAGGACCAATCCTTCGGCATAGACAGGGGTTGCGTACAACGGTCCCTTCATGCTGATTTCCCAACGGATGCGTTCATGCCTGGTGTTGATGGCTTTGAGTTGTCCCAATGAATTACCGAACACAAGGAGCGAATCACCTACAACAAGCGGGCCTGTGAACACAGATGCCGCCTCCTCCCAGTGAAAATCCGGTCTTACCTCAGCATACCTTTCGTTAACGCTATAATCGGGTCTGGCTGAGATGTCATGTCCGGCCATTGCCTGATCAGCTTCGGACAGGTGGAATGCGATATCCGGCTCTTCAGCTTCCCGGCCGATAGTCTTATCGAAAGCCAGCAAACTATCGTTTCGCAGCTCAATGATATTGTAGCCGGGCATGTTTTCCTCCCTGAGTACCAGTGATCTGCCCATAATGCCCGGTATGCCGTCGAAGTTGAGCAGCTGTTGCCGGTGACCATGTCCGCAAAAAGCAAGGGGTGTTTCGTACGCATTCAGGATGTTTGTAATGACAAACCATTGATCCAATCCTTCCGCCAGCGGGTAATGTGCAAAAAATAGCAACTGTTTTCCTGGTTGCATGAAGTTTTCCAGCCCGTTTTGAAGCCAGGCGATGTCTTCCTGTTTGATGTGGCCGTCCCCCATTCGCATGAACGGGCCGGTGTTGATGCCGGCAAACACGAAATCACCTTTTTGGAACATAAACCTGTCGTTGTCCCAGAGCTCCAGGAAGTCCTGTCCGGCGCTTTCCGACCAATTTGTTTCATGGTTGCCGGGTATAATGTAATAAGGGATAACCAGCTCATCGAGAATGTTTTTTACATTTTGAAGCTCCTCATGGGTGCCCTGGTTGCTGATGTCGCCCGCGATCACCACCAGGTCGAAGTCCCCTTCATTCACTTCCTCTACCAGTCGGATCAGCTGATCAGTACTTTCGCCGCCGGGACTAACATGCTGGTCGGTGAGAAATACGAAGCGCAGCTCCTCATGGTCGTTGTGGGTGGAGCCTTGCAACAAGAGGATGCAGAGCAATGGCAACAGCCAAAATGTAGCTGATGGTTTCATTTTTGATTGATGATTTGATGCCTTTCTGTGCTGTGTGTCCTGCTTTGTGGATGCAGCAAGGGCGCTTGTTTGATGAAATTCAGGTATAAATAATGCCATGACTGGCATCGACAAAGAGATTCTGGCAAGTTGTTTACTTGCTTTCGGGCTGCCCGGGTTTGCTTGTTAATCAGCTGATTTATTGCAGCTTTTTCCGGGCGTCATACACCTTCTTCGCCCCATAGCCGCCGGCAAGGGTCAGCAGGATCAACAGTCCGCTGCCAATGGGTGCAGGTTGGTTGGTATCATCCCCGTGATTTCCCGGTGGTGGCGGCTGGCTGTTCACCGGCATGGCAAAGGAAAGGACGAAAGCAAATACAACGAGTAATCTGAGGATATGGCGTTTCATAGTAATGGATGTTTGCGCATTCAAAAATACAATTAACTTATCTGATGACAATCTTTTTCGTGATTAAATGATCGCTACTGCTTAGTCTTACGATGTAGGCACCGGTGTTCAACCCGAGCGGCACGCTGAAATGGCTGCCGTTGCCCAAATCGTTATTCAATACCTTCCGTCCGAGGGCATCAATAAGCTGCAGTTCGGCGTTTTCAACCGCCCCGGGGAATTCGATATAGAGGACGCCGTCTGTCACATATATCCTGGCATCATCCGTGGCTTCTTCCGGTGGGTCTACAGAAGTAGGATCGTCGGCTGATGCGAAGTGCAATTCGAAACGCTCGGCCGGATCATCGTCAGAAGACGTAAAGATATAGGGCTCATCGATCGTCAGGTGATGTTCCACATCTGCCAGCAGGTCGACCAGGTAGAGG
>JAWLDT010000090.1:0-7489 GCA_041686485.1 Bacteroidales bacterium
CCGAGGTCACGCAGCCCAAGTGCTGCGGCTACCACTGCTCCTTTTTGTAAATGGTACGTCGGCCGAGGTCACGCAGCCCAAGTGCTGCGTCTACCACTGCTTCTTTTTTATAAATGGCAGGCCGGCCAAGTCCGGCCTGCAACTGTAATGACATATCAAGCCAGCCTGGTGACAGCTCAAGCGCTGTCATTACGGTAGCTTTCCACGGCGAAGTGCTTGAGGCCGGTCAAGCCGGCCTACACTTTTCACTTTTCACCGTTCACTTTTCGTTTTTCACTGTTCACTTTTCGTTTTTCACCGTTCACCGTTCACCGTTCACCGTTCACCGTTCACCGTTCACCGTTTTGCAATTTAATGGTTTTTTTGCATTTGAAAGGGTCCCTGGATAATATTTCTGTGTGATAGGGGCTGAATAATGATAGTCAAATACACAGAATTCTTAAATTTGTGTATATAAATCAAAATAGCAGGAAACCATGAACGAAGAACTGGAGTTTTTATACGAAGAGGCAGAAGAGAAGATGGACAAGGCCATCAAGCATCTGGAAAAGGAACTGTTAAAGATCAGGGCCGGGAAAGCCAACCCCCAGATGCTCGATAGTGTCACCGTCGACTACTACGGAGTGAGTACCCCGCTTTCTCAGATGTCTAACATCAATACGCCTGATCCCCGTACCATCCTGGTGCAGCCCTGGGAAAAAAGCATGCTGGAGCCTGTCGAAAAAGCTATTCAGGCAGCAAACCTGGGCTTTAACCCTCAGAATGACGGTTCGCTGATACGCATTAACGTACCGGCCCTTACCGAAGAAAGGCGTAAGGATTTGGTCAAGCGTGTGAAATCTGAATCGGAAAATACCAAAGTCAGCGTGCGGAATATTCGTCGGGAAGTACTTGACGCTGCTAAAAAATTAGAAAAAGAAGGCGTCCCTGAGGATGACGTGAAGGTCTTTGAAAACAAGATCCAGGAGCTGACCAACAAGTTTACCGACAAGATTGACAAGATGGTGGAAGGCAAAGAAGAAGATATCATGACGATCTGATGCCGGTATACACCAAAGCATTGGTCATGATGGACGGCATGAGTCGTTGAAGGTGCTCCGTCGTGTGTTCTTTGTCCCGGTCAAGTTGCACTTTTAGTTCAGACAGGGAGTTGAAGCGCATTTCATCACGAATGCGGGCTAAAAACCCGAGCGTGATATCCTGGTCATACAGGTTTTCATGAAAGTCGAAAAGGTGTGCTTCGATGGTAACATTGTTCAGGTCGAGTGTCGGACGTATACCTACGTTGACCATACTGTTGTACCACTGACTGTGAACCCTGACCATCGCTGCATATACGCCCTGTCCGGGCAGCACTTTGCAAATGTCATTCACCTTTAGGTTTGCCGTCGGATAACCAAGGGTGCGGCCAATCTTGTTCCCGATCACCACGCGACCGGTGAGAGGGTAGGCATATCCCAGCGAGTCAAGCAGTTCTTCCATGCGGCCCTGTTGAACCATCTCCATGATTTCGTGTTGATCCGGAAATGACCGGTGCCGGAATGTTTCATCTGTACCCTCCGGTAACCAGGTGTTTTGTTGTGTTTCCTGCTGAAAAAATGCCTTAAAAAAATGATTCTGCCACAGATCGGCACCGGGAACCAGGTATCCTGCTTTTTGTTTCATCACCGCCTGACTGGCGGGCCACGAGAGATGCATCATCTTTCCCGGGGCAGGGAAGGGCCATGGAAGTATGTTGCTGTATCCCATAGCCTTAAGCAGGGCAATCCGCTCATTCAGGGATAAAAGACATGGCGAAGCTTCCCGCGTGCCTGTACCGGATAGATCTTCTTCATAACAAAGAATAACCAGGATGTCGTCCTCACAGCTATTGGTTAGGTGAAGGGCATGGGACAGAATTTGTTGATGGTGCGCGGTCATCCCATCAAAAAAAGATACCACGCATGCTTTAAAACCCGAAGATTCCATTAGCTGCTCTTCCGCGATGAAGTTGCCGCCCATGTTATGAACCCTTTCTTGTATCATATACAATGATATATTCGCAAACACGTTGAAAAAAGTAAAGGTATAAAATATATCAGGTCAGGGACAAGCATCTCCTGTGAAAAAGTTGTACATTCGTAGGGCAGTTGTCCGGTAAGCCATTATTTTGCCTGGGAACACGGCCATGGCGACATTCCGGCCGGCATAGACAGGTGGTTTTCACCTCTTGTGTTCCTGTTGACACCATTTTTCAGACGGACAACTGCCGGAAAAAATGCAGATGATATGAGTAAAGATCCTGACAAAACAGGGAAAGTGGCACAGGTCATCGGTCCTGTGGTGGATGTTGTATTTGATGACCGAAAAAATCTTCCTGATATTTATGAAGCCCTTGAGCTGGAGAATGAAGAAGGGCAACGCATTGTGCTTGAAGCACAGCAGCACCTTGGCGAAGATACCGTCCGGGCCATTGCCATGGATGCGACGGAAGGTGTTGCCCGGGGAATGATTGTAACCAGAACCGGCGGTCCGATAACGATGCCGGCCGGCGAGGAAGTACGTGGCAGGGTGTTTAATGTGAACGGCGAAACGATAGACGGGCTTGGCGCTGTACAAACAGAAAGGCGCTATGACATCCACAAGGATCCGCCCAAATACGAACAGCTGAAAACCGGCGACGAGATCCTGCATACCGGCATCAAGGTGGTTGACCTGCTTACCCCATACCCCAGGGGCGGTAAGATTGGCCTGTTTGGCGGGGCCGGCGTGGGAAAGACCATCCTTATCATGGAGCTCATCAACAACATTGCCAAAGAATACCAGGGTATGAGTGTTTTTGCCGGCGTAGGTGAGCGTACGCGTGAAGGGAATGACCTGCTGCGGGAAATGATCGAGTCTGGTGTCATCAATTATGGGGATGCTTTCGTGGAATCCATGAAGAAGGGTCACTGGGACCTTTCGCTGGTTGACCGGGAGGCCCTGGCGACCTCAAATGCCACACTGGTGTTTGGCCAGATGAATGAACCCCCGGGGGCCAGGGCAAGGGTGGCGCTCTCGGGGCTGGCTATTGCTGAATATTTCCGGGATGGTGAGCCGCATGGAAAAGGGAACGACATCCTGTTCTTTATTGATAATATCTTTCGTTTTACCCAGGCCGGCTCGGAGGTATCTGCCTTGTTGGGGCGCATGCCATCAGCAGTGGGCTATCAGCCAACGCTGGCCACGGAAATGGGTATCCTGCAGGAAAGGATCAGTTCAACCCACAGGGGTTCCATTACCTCTGTTCAGGCGATCTATGTCCCGGCAGACGACCTGACCGACCCGGCACCCGCTACCACCTTTGCACACCTTGATGCAACCACCGTGCTTAGCCGCAAAATCTTTGAACTCGGTATATACCCCTCCGTGGAGCCGCTCGACTCATCCTCCCGCCTGCTGTCACCCGAGATAGTTGGGGAAAAGCATTACAAGGTAGCACAGGACGTGAAAGCCATCCTGCAGCGCTATAAAGAACTTCAGGACATCATTGCTATCCTCGGCATGGAAGAGCTTTCTGAAGAAGATCAGACAGTGGTAAAACGGGCCAGAAAGGTGCAGCGGTTCCTGAGCCAGCCATTTTCCGTCGCTGAACAGTTTACAGGCATGGAAGGAACCTCTGTTTCGATGGACGAAACGATACGTGGCTTTTCCACCATTCTTGAAGGCCACATGGATGATTATCCCGAAACGGCCTTCAACATGGCAGGCACGATAGATGAAGTAGAACAAAGGGGTAAAGAGCCTGCCAGTGATAACCAGAAATAAAACCTGCCATGTTCCTTGAAGTCATCAGTCCCAAAGAAGTGCAATACAAAGGCCATGTAAACCTGGTACAGATGCCCGGTGAGATGGGTTCGTTTGAAGTTCTGGAAAATCATGCTCCCATTGTTGCACTGCTGGGGTCTGGAAAGATGAAAATCATTGATAATCAACGCAACCTGGTTTATATATCTATCCAGGGCGGGGTGGTACATGTACGTGAGAACCGGATAACGATCGTTACCAAAAACTGACCGTCATCCTGCCTGTTTTTTTCTTATATTTACAGAAAAAAAAGAAATGTTGCGAAAACGGTGGGTGCTTACAAGGGATGATGAACATAAGGATGTCGTTGAAAAGCTTGCCACCACCCTGAAAATAGATGTCACCCTGGCCCGCTTGCTGGCGCAGAGAGGCATCCGTTCCTATGCGGAAGCATATGAGTTTTTCCGGCCATCTTTAGACAAGCTGCACGACCCTTATTTGCTAAAAAATATGGAACTGGCTATTAGCTTCATTGAGCAGGCAATAGACCAGAACAAACGTATTTTGATTTATGGCGATTATGATGTGGATGGCACAACTGCGGTTGCCCTGGTTTATGATTTCCTGAAGGATTTTCATGATAACCTGGATTATTATATTCCTGATCGCTATAAGGAAGGCTATGGCATTTCGTACGACAGCATTGATTATGCTGTAGAGACTGGCGTTGACCTGATCATTTCGCTGGATTGTGGTATCAAGGCGCATGATCAGATTGCTTACGCCAGGGGCAAAGGGCTCGACTATATTGTTATCGACCACCATCGCCCGGGCGCTGAACCACTTGAAGCTACAGCCGTTATTGACCCGAAGCAGGAAGACTGTCCCTATCCGTATAAAGAGTTGTCGGGCTGTGGCCTCGGTTTTAAGCTGGCACAGGCTTTTTATCAGAAAAGAAAACTCCCGTTCGATGGCCTTGAAAAACTTCTCGATCTGGTAGTTGTAAGTATCGCTGCCGATGTGGTTCCCATTACCGGTGAGAACCGTCTCCTGGCCTACTATGGGCTGAGACAACTGAACCTTGCGCCCCGCTCCGGACTCGAGTCTATCCTCTTTTACAGCAATGTGTTTCGTAAAGCCCAATCTGACGATATTACCGTCTTTACACGCGAGATCCATATCAGTGATCTCATGTTCCTGATCGGTCCGAAGATCAATGCTGCCGGACGTATCAAAAGTGGCAAGAAAGCGGTCGATCTTCTTGTCTGCCAGGATATGCGGGATACCCACCAGCTGAGTATCGACATTAGCGACAACAATACCGAGCGCCGTAGCCTGGATACAGATATCACCCGTCAGGCCATGGATAAGATCGCCAACAACCCCCTGTCCGAAAGCAGCAAGTCTACCGTGCTGTTTGACGCAGGCTGGCATAAAGGTGTCATCGGCATTGTCGCTTCCCGCCTGATTGAAACCTACTATCGTCCCACGGTCGTTTTCACCGAGTCCAATGGCCTTATCACAGGGTCGGCCCGCTCAATCAAGGACTTTGATGTGTATAATGCCATAGACGCCTGCAGCGACCTGCTCGAACACTTCGGCGGGCATAAATATGCGGCCGGCCTAAGCCTTAGGCCCGAAAACCTGAATGCCTTCATCGATAAGTTTACCCGGGTGGTGGAAGATACCATCACCGATGAGATGTTGGTTCCACAAATCGAGGTACACTCGGAAATAAAACTCAACGCCATCGTTGGTAAGTTCTACCGCGTCCTCAAACAGTTTGCCCCGTTTGGGCCGGGAAATGCCAACCCGGTATTTGTTTGCAGGCAATGTGTCGCAAACGGCCGGGTGCGCGTGGTAGGCGAAAAACACCTGAAGTTTAAAGTCAGACAACCGGGCTACAGCAAGGTGGAACTCCCTGCCATCGCCTTTCAGCAAGGGCATCATCTATCCAAAATGCAAAACTGCAAATACTTTGATATTGCTTTTCAGATTGAAGAAAATAGCTGGAACGGCCGGATAAGCCTTCAACTTAATGTTAAGGACATCAAGTTTTACGAATAAGGCGATGCTTTGATAGCCATACAATGGCTGATGATCTCTGCTTTGGCATGATATCATTACAACGGATAGCCGTTTTGCTGATGTATACGGTTATTTTCGGCCAAAATCCGCCGGGATCTCGCCCCAGGCCTCTGTTTCCCATTTCAGTAGCTTGTTTTCCCAGCTGTTGTTTTTCAGCCATTCTTCCGCCCGCCTGACAAGCTCCAGAAGCTCGCGATTTTGCGCACAGGCCTGCACCTTCGTGTTGGCCTTCTTTTTTCGTACCCAGGTCAACGCCGTTTGGGAATCTGTGTAGATCGGCAGATGAATATTATGTTTTTTACACCATGCCAGGGCATGTACAATCGCCAGGAACTCTCCGATATTATTGGATCCCTTGGCAAAAGGTCCTTTTCTGAAAAGCTGCGCGCCGGTTTTGGTTTCGACCCCCTGGTATTCCATTTCTCCCGTCACGCTGTTACAGGCGGCATCTACGGCGATACTCTCCATCACCGGCTGCCCGATCTTCCTGAGGGCTTCAGCAGAGAGGCTGCTCTGGTGTTTGTCCTTGCCCAGGTAATCCGCATAATTTCCTTCAAAAGCTTCCCAGGCCTGCTCTTCCGTGGGAAATGACTTGTATATCGCGCCCTGGTAGCCCTCTACGGCATGGCGACATTCTGCCCAGCTGTTAAAAACCCCCGTTTCATGACCACGCCATACCGTATAATACTTCTTTTTTGCCATCTGGATTGTTAGTTTCTACAACGCTGTTGTTTGTTTTGCTGTCATTTGTTCGGTGAACGGTAAACAGTGAACAGTGAACAATTCATTTCTTCCTTCGAGCTTCGAGCTTCCAGCTTCTTTACTTCTTCCTTCCAGCTTCCACCTCTGAGACTTCTCTATCTAACCTCTACCTTCCAACTTCTAACTTCTTCTCTGCTTCGAGCACGCAGCCCAAGTGCTGCGTCTACCACTGCTCCTTTTTTGTAATTGGCAGGCCGGCCAAGTCCGGCCTGCAACTGAATTGAACCCTTTCAGGGTTCTTGTTTTCCGGGCGTTCCTTATACCCGAATTGCATTCGGGGCTATTCATATTGAACCCCTTCGGGATTAGTGCCGAGCCGATATAGTCGTTGGTTTCACATCCTCGCGTCTTCTCGCCCTCACGCCCTCTCGCGTCTTTCTTATGTCACCCCTTAGGGGTTCTGGTTTCGTTTGTGTTTCCCTTTTTTTCTATAATCGTTTCATCCCTTCGGGATTTCTCGTATCTTAGTGTTTCAGAACTCATTTTGTCGTTCAACCCCCCTGAACCAGCGCTTTTGTTTCTCTAAACTAAGGTTATGAAGGAGGCGCTTATAGTTAAATGACGTAATTGTGTTTCGGCCATGCGGAAACCCCGTTAGGGGTTTAACATGAATAGCCCTGCATGCAATGCGGGTACAAGGAGTGCGACCACCCCCGGACAACCCCGAAGGGGTTGAATGTGAATACGAACCTCTACCCTCCAGCCTCTTCCTTTACGCAGCCCAAGTGCTGCGTCTACCACTGCTCCGTTTTTGTAATTGGCAGGCCGGCCAAGTCCGGCCTGCAACTGCATTGAACCCCTTCGGGATTAGTGCCGAGCCGATATAGTCGTTGGTTTCACATCCTCACGTCTTCTCGCCCTCACGCCCTCACGC
>JAWLDT010000091.1:0-7331 GCA_041686485.1 Bacteroidales bacterium
CATTTTCGTATGATCTGTCAGATGAAATGCCCATCAGTGGCGTCTTCCATTTCAGAATGCAGGGGGAAGAGAATCCTGAGACTTTTTATTCCAATGTGGTTATGGTTCCTGTGGAGCCCGAAATTACCATCCCCAACGCATTCCGTCCCGCCAGCATCGAGGAAGAGAACCAGACCTTCTGGGTGGACTTTGTCGGATTTTCCCCGGAGAAATCGCAAATGACCATCTACGACCGGAACGGCCTTGAACTATTCTCAACGGATGAATTCACAAACAAAGGTGAAGGCTGGGATGGCCGGGCCAATGGTGAGATGATGCCTGACGGGGCCTATATCTACCATATCCGCTACGAAGTTAATTCGGGGAACCCCTATGAAGAGAAAGGGGTGGTATACCTTGTGCGTTAGGTGTCTTCTGCCCTTATCGATTCTGTTTCCCGGACAATAACAGGTTCTTTGCATTTTTTTAGAACCAGCACGCTTATATTTTTCCTACTTTTGCACATCATAATCAACGCGTTGCCATGCATTCAGACAAAGAAAAATTCACCGGTGAAGGGCTTACATACGATGATGTCCTGCTGGTGCCTGCCTATTCCGGGGTAATGCCCCGGCAGGTGAATATCGCCACCTATTTTTCCAGAAACATCCTTCTGCGCATCCCGATCGTATCCTCAGCGATGGATACCGTGACCGAATCGCGCATGGCGATTGCCATGGCGCAGGAGGGTGGCATGGGCGTGCTGCACAAGAATATGAGCATCGAAGACCAGGCCATCAAGGTGCGCAAGGTCAAGCGCTCCGAAAACGGGATGATCATCGATCCCGTCACCCTGCATGAAGATGCCGTTATCAGCGATGCCCGTCACATCATGAAAGAAAACAAGATCGGCGGTATTCCGGTGGTCAGCGACGATAACAGGCTGGTGGGGATTGTGACAAACCGTGACCTCCGTTTCGAGAAGAACCCGGACAAGCCGGTAGCAGATGTCATGACACGCGAAGGTCTGATCACCACAACAGAGTTCGTTAATTTTGAAGTAGCTGAAGACATCCTCCAGGAGCATAAGATTGAGAAGCTCCCGGTGGTTGATGGTGAGCACCGTCTGGTCGGGCTCATTACCTATCGCGATATCATTAAGATCAAAGAACGGCCCAATGCCTGCAAGGATAAACGGGGAAGGTTGCGCGTGGCAGCTGCCGTGGGTGTGACGCCCGATACGATGGACCGCGTGTCTGCCCTTGTGGCAGAAGGCGTGGATGCTGTTGTGGTGGATACGGCGCATGGCCACTCCAAAGGGGTGATGCAGATGGTCAAAGACATCAAAAAGCAATATCCAGAGCTTGACCTGGTGGCCGGGAATGTAGCCACAGCCGGGGGGGCTGCTGATCTCATCAAAGCCGGGGTGGATGGTGTCAAGGTGGGTATCGGCCCGGGAAGTATTTGCACCACCCGGATCGTGGCCGGTGTTGGCGTTCCTCAGCTTACCGCTGTGTATGATGTTGCCATGCAGGCCAGAGACTCAGGTATTCCGGTGATCGCCGATGGCGGTATCAGGTATACCGGTGACATCGTGAAGGCTATCGCGGCCGGCGCCTCTTCCGTCATGGCCGGTTCGCTCTTTGCAGGAGTGGAGGAATCCCCCGGCGAAACGGTTATCTATGAGGGCCGTAAATACAAGACATACCGTGGCATGGGATCCATTGAGGCCATGCAGCAGGGTTCAAAAGACCGTTATTTTCAGGATGTGGAAGATGACATCAAAAAACTCGTTCCCGAAGGGATTGTCGGACGGGTGCCATACAAAGGAACGCTCTCTGAGGTTATCCACCAGATGGTTGGCGGCCTGCGTGCCGGGATGGGATATTGTGGTGCCGAAAACATTGATAAGCTGCAGGATGCACGATTTACAAGGATTACCAATTCCGGTGTCCGCGAAAGCCACGTGCACGATGTTACCATAACCAGTGAAGCACCCAATTATAGCCGGTAATATGACACAACGACAGAAGGTAAGCAGGGTAGAGCATAAGGGTCAAAAAAGGCTGCAGGGCAGGAGGTGCTGCGTGTCGTGATTGGCTGATAACCGTTGGTTTTGCGTTTTAAGAAGGGCAGTCGGCAGGAATAGATCATATTGTGTTGTAAAGAATAAATGTTTCAGCAATGAATGTCACTAAACAAATGAATTACATGCGCCATTTTATCATTTTAATGATCGGATTAGTAAGTTTTGGTACCGCTGGTTTTGCTGCCGAGTCCATGGAGGATCCGGTGTTGTTACGGATAGGTGACGAAACCGTTACCGTTTCTGAATTTGAAGAGATCTACCGTAAAAACAATGTGGAATCAGAGGTTGCTGAAAGCAAGTCGCCCAGGGAGTACCTGGATATGTATATTAACTTTCGCCTGAAGGTGAAAGAGGCTAAGGCCCAGGGTATGGACACCGTGTCCGATTTCGTTGAAGAGCTCAGCGGTTATCGGGATCAGTTAGCGCAGCAATACCTTGTTGATAATGAGGTAACGGAAGAACTTATTGAAGAAGCCTGGGAGCGCTCGCAATATGATATCCGCGCTTCCCATATCCTGTTGAACCTTAATGAGCACGCGCCTCCGGAAGATACCCTGGCCGTTTATGAAGCGATCATGGATGCCCGTCGGCGTATCCTGGAAGGTGAGTCATTCGATGCTGTCGCCAGGGAGGTCTCTGATGACCCTTCGGCACGTGACAGTGAAGCTACGGCTAATCGGCCCGCCAGACCAGGGAATGGCGGTGATCTGGGGTATTTTACCGTGTTTAACATGGTGTATCCCTTTGAGACAGCGGCATACAATACACCGGTCGGTGAAATTTCCATGCCGTTCAGAACGCAGTTTGGTTACCATATCCTCAAAGTTACCAATCGTTTGCCTGCGATGGGACAGGCCAGAGTGGCGCATATCATGCTCATGGCTCCACAGGGTACTGATGAAGAGGAGCTGAAAGAGAAAGAAGAACTGATTTTTGAACTCCATGAAAAGCTGGAAGCAGGTGCTGACTTTGGTGAGCTGGTAGCCGAATATTCTGAAGACAGAAGATCTGCACAACAGGATGGCGAAATGCCTCCCTTTACCGTTAACAGAATGGTGCCCCAGTTTATTGAGGCCATCCATCACCTGGATGAACCTGGAGACATCAGCGAACCGGTTAGAACGGATTTCGGATGGCACATTATCCGTTTAATTGAGAAGGACACACCTCCATCTTATGAAAGAGCCTATTCTGATCTGAAAAGAAAGGTTGAGCAGGGGGCAAGGTCTGAACTGGGCAGGGATCTGGTGATTGACAGGCTGAAAGATGAATATGAGCTGCAGGAAAACAGAGATGCATTAAAGGCATTTTATGATATTGTGGATGGGTCCATTTTTGAAAATGAATGGGACGTAAGCAAGGCAAGCCATCTTGATGATACATTGGCCGAATTTGGTGAACAAACACTTACCCAGAAAGATTTTGCTGCTTATCTGGACGAAAACCAGCGAAGTGAAAATCCCATTGATGTCTCTCATTATATTCAGATGAAATACAATCGCTTCCTTGACGATGAGATCCTTGCTTATGAAGATGACCATCTTGAGGAGAAGTATCCTGAATTTAAAGAGATTATGAATGAGTATCATGACGGTATGCTGTTGTTTGAAATAACGGATGAAAAAGTGTGGTCGAAAGCAGCCGCCGATACAACCGGCCTGAAGACTTTTTATGATGAGCGTGCCGGACACCAATACCAGGAACCGCTGGATGAGATCCGGGGAACAGTCATTGCTGATTACCAGAACTATCTGGAAGAACAATGGCTTGAAGAACTAAGGGAAAAATATGATGTGTGGATAAACCGGGAAGCGTTAGGACGTTTATCAGATGACTAAAAAAAACCGTATGACATATGACCTTCTGATACGCCGGACATGGTTTTTTGTTGGGGTGTTAATCCTGTGTACCGGCTGCCATATGCTGGAACGCCGTCCGGATGACACTTTGCTGGCGGAGGCCTATAACAACCGTCTGTACCTCGAAGATATAGAAGCGATTATTTCTCCGGGTACATCCCCCGGGGACAGTGCAGCCATTATTGATCGATATGTTGATCAGTGGGTTGAGCAACAGGTTTTTCTTCATCATGCCCGGAGCGGCCTGCCTTCAGAAAAAAAAGATTTTGAGCGCCAGGTTACTGATTATGAAAATTCACTGCTCCGGCATGCTTTTGAGTCAGAACTTGCGCTAAAGGAAATGGACACGATGGTGATGGAGCAGGAAATTGAGAATTTTTATGAGAAGAATAAAGCACAATTCACGTTAAGGAATAATATCGTAAAGGCTACCTATATCAAACTGCCTTTAAGTGCTTCGGATATCAGTATAGCCAGATCGTTATACCGTTCTGAAGATCAAAATGACCTGGTTGAACTCGAAAATTATTGTCTGGAAAATGCAGCCACCTATTTGATCAGTCCAGACAACTGGATGCTTTTTTATGATATTTTAACTGATATGCCACTTGATTTGGATGATCCGGCATCCTATTTGCGTGATAACACCTACGCAGAAATAACCGACAACTATTATCGTTATTTTTTAAGCATTCATGAGTATAGATTAAAAGGTGATATTTCTCCCATCTCATTCGAAAAGGATAATATTCGGACCTTGATTTTGAGTCGCCGGAAAAAAGACTTCATTCAAAGCAAACGTCGTGACTTCATGAATGAAGCTGTGGAAGCAAATCGTGTTGAAACATACTTTTAATCTGTGGTGTTATTTATTAATCTATTACTATTATTGAAGGAAAGGAATGGTTTCATGAGAATATTTTTGAGAATCTTACCAGGTATATTATTAACCGCCATGCTTTTCATGTCATCAACTGGTTTATCACAGGATCATGTGGTCATAGATGAGGTGGTGGGCGTGGTTGGTGATAGCCATATTCTTGAATCTGAATTATATGAACAAAAGCGACAGTATGAAGCCCAGGGAGAACGGCTGGGCTCAAATCCCTATTGCACTATTTTGGAGGACATGCTGTTTCAGAAGTTGTTGTATAATCAGGCTATGATTGACAGTCTTGAGGTTAGTGAAAGTCAGATAGAGCAAGAGATCGAGAGGCGGTTACGATTTTTTATTCAAGAAATAGGCTCCAGGGAGCGTCTGGAGGAGTATTATGGGATGTCGGTAGGTGAGTTGCGTGAAGAGTTTTGGGATCCTATACGTGAACAGCTGATAAGCCAGCGAATGGAATCAGAGATCACCAGTCATGTTTCGGTAACACCATCAGAGGTAAAAGAGTTTTTTAACAATCTCCCGGAGGATGACATTCCGATGGTGGATAGTGAAATGACATTGGCAAAGATCCAGATTGAGCCTGACATAGCGCATGATGAAATGGAGGAGGTTAAGGAGCGGTTGGAGGGATTTCGGCAACGTGTGCTGGATGGAGAAAGTTTCAGGACGTTGGCCATTATGTATTCCGATGATACCTCAACTGCCCGTGAAGGTGGCGAACTTGGCTTTCTGAGCCGTGATGAGCTGCACCCCGAGCTTGAAGCTGCCGCATTCAGCCTGTCACCCGGAGAGGTCTCTGAAGTTGTTGAAACCCCGTCCGGGTTCCATATTGTTGAATTGATCGAAAGAAGAGGCGAAAATGTAAATATACGTCACATCCTTTTGGCGCCGCAGGTTTCACCACAGGTTGAGCAGGATACAAAAAATAAGCTGGATAGCGTACGAACGCTGGTCATGCAAGGTGAAATGAGTTTTGAAGAAGCAGCAAGAGAGTTTTCCGATCATCGTACCGGCCCAACCGGAGGTAAGATGACCAATCCATATACCGGTACAAACAGGTTTCGTGCCGATCATATTGATCCGAACCTGTTTTTCGTTGTTGATCGTTTAGAAGTCGGTGAAATATCACGTCCTGTTGAAACTGTCACTGATCAGGGACAAAAGGCTTATATGATTGTGACAGTTCAAAACAGGATAGAACCGCATCAGGCAAATCTTCAGCAAGATTATGATTTTATCCAGGAGCTCGCCCGTGAGCAGAAAAGAGAGGCAGCCATCAAAAAATGGGTAAGGAAAAGGCTGGAGAGTACCTATGTGTCCATTCACGATAAATACAAAGATTGTCAGTTTGATATAAACTGGCTACAATAATGATTTAAATCTTTCGAAATTTATGGAAACAGATATGAAATTTTCTTCCGATGTTGAAGCCCTGGATGCGCTGGCTGGTAAATACAAACGGTTGCGTGAAGAAATCGGCCAGGTTATCGTCGGGCAGGATGAAGTAGTGAAAAATTTGCTTATTTCCATATTCAGCCGGGGACATTGTTTGTTGGTTGGTGTACCCGGACTGGCAAAAACCCTGCTTGTGAATACTACAGCCCGGGTGCTGGGACTAAAATACAGCCGTATTCAGTTCACCCCCGACCTCATGCCTTCAGATATTATTGGGACAGAAATACTGGATGAGACCCGGAATTTCCGTTTTGTGAAAGGACCCTTGTTTGCCAATATAATTCTGGCTGATGAAATTAACAGGACACCCCCCAAGACCCAGTCTGCGCTGCTTGAGGCCATGCAGGAGCGCTCTGTTACTGCCGCCGGTACCACTTACAAATTGAGTGAGCCATTCTTTGTCCTGGCTACACAAAACCCGATTGAACAGGAAGGTACATATCCTTTGCCGGAGGCGCAGCTCGACAGGTTTATGTTTAATGTGTACCTGGATTATCCCAGCTTTGACGAAGAGATGATGGTTGTGAAAAGTACTACGTCTGATCAGGTATTTGACCTGGATGTAGTTATGCAGGCCGAGGAAATTCTCTATTTCCAGGAATTGATTCGTAAAGTGCCTGTTACTGATAATGTCATGGCATATGCCGTTCAACTGGCTGCCAAAACGCGTCCCGGTTCAGAAAATGCACATTCGATGGCAGATGAATACATCAGTTGGGGAGCCGGGCCCAGAGCCTCACAATATTTGATTATTGGCGCCAAATGTCATGCTGCACTCAACGGTAAGTATTCGCCCGACATAGAAGATGTAAACGCTATCGCCTATTCTGTGTTACGTCACCGTATTGTTCGGAATTTCAAGGCTGAGGCGGAAGATGTTTCCGTGGAGGATATAGTGAGTGCTTTTCTTGAATAATCTCATAGTATATATTTACAGATTGCAAAAAATGATTACCTTTGTAGTTCCCTTCGGGAGAAAAAGCAAAAGTTTAATTATTTTTTCATTTTTATTGTTTACAAAATAAAAGGTATTATCTTTGCACTCCCAAAGCGGGAA
>JAWLDT010000092.1:0-6917 GCA_041686485.1 Bacteroidales bacterium
AGTCATTGAAAATGTACAAGCTAACAACAGAAAAAGGGCATATTATATCTTCAGATAAATCCAAAAACCGGAACGTGAAATCTTTGGTATTACGTGAGTTGAGATAAACAAATGAGCACTTCTGCGCGCAGGCTTCCATGTTTTTTGTATTTTTGTATTGGATTCTATCGCTTACCAGGTTATTTGGCTACAGGTACAAACACGGTTATTTAACGATTATGAAGCAGGAAGATGTCAGACTTATTGATGTTGATCAGGTACTTCGGGCGAAAGCCAAAGGGGCCTATCGTTTTATACCAAAAGCCTTAATTAGTTATTTAAAGCGTGTTGTTCATCAGGATGAGATCAACAGAACCTTGATAGAGCATAAAGACCTGACCGGCCTGGCTTTCATTGAAGCCATTCTTGTAGACTATTTTGGTCTGGATATTCAGGTGGAGCATCCTGAAAACATACCAGCTTCCGGACGTTACATTGTGGCGTCCAATCATCCGCTGGGTGGTTTGGACGGAATGGCACTTATGCATGTCATAGGCAAGAAGCGCAGCGACATGAAATTTCTTGCCAATGATATTTTGCTTGAGCTGCCCAATTTGCGGGAGCTGTTTGTTCCGGTTGATAAACACGGCCGTAATAATGCGGATTTAGTTCGTGCCCTGGAGGGGTGTTTTGCTTCTGATGAACTGATATTGTTTTTTCCGGCGGGTTTGGTATCTCGCCGGCAGGGAAAAATTATCAAAGACCTTGAATGGAAAAAGACTTTTATAACTAAAGCAATACAACATAAGCGTGATGTTGTGCCAGTTTATATTGAGGGCAGAAATTCGAATTTTTTCTATAACTTAGCACGTTGGCGAAAACGTCTGAGGATTAAATTTAACATTGAGATGCTGTATTTGCCGGATGAAATGTTTCGCCAGCAAACCAAAAAAATTCGTATTATTTTTGGTAAGCCTGTCCCATATAGTACCTTTACCAAAAAATACACCCATCATCAATGGGCGCAATTAATGCGTGAACACGTATATGCGTTGCCCGGGGGTAAACTTACATTTGAAGCAAAATAGGTTCATGTTTGAATTGAGAATGCGATGAAGGAAAAGGAACAAGAGATCATGCCTCCTGTTGACCGTAAGTTATTAAGAGAAGAACTTACCGGCTTGAAGTTTCTCAGGAATACCAATAATGCGCATAATAAGATTTATATTGTTGATGCACATGATTCCCCAAATACAACGCGGGAAGTAGGGCGTTTGCGTGAGCTTTCTTTCCGCTATGCCGGTGGGGGGACAGGAAAGGACTGTGACCTGGATGTATTTGATCATGCCGAGATCCCCTATAAACAGCTTATCGTCTGGGATTCATCAGCAGAGGAGATCGTGGGAGGCTATCGGTATATCTGCTGCTGGAAAGTCCCTAAAAACAGCGATGGAGTACCTGATCTGGCTACCGCTAAGTTGTTTCGCTTCTCCAACCGTTTTATTCAGGAATACCTCCCTTATACCATAGAGTTGGGTCGATCATTCGTTCAGCCAGCTTATCAGCCCTCACGTGAAAACCGGAAAAGTATCTATTCACTCGACAATTTGTGGGATGGTCTTGGCGCATTGGTAGTAGAATACCCGGAATTAAGGTACTTTTTAGGCAAAGTAACCATGTACCAACATTTTGATGCTTATGCCAGGGATCTCATTCTCCATTTCATGCATCGCTATTTCCCTGATCCGGATGAGTTACTGAGGCCTTATGATCCGCTACCTGTTTATACGCCGGCAGAGGAACTGGATAAGGAACTTACCGGAAATACTTTTGAGGAGAACTACCGGCTGCTTTCGCAAAAAGTCCGTGAACGCCATGAAAACATCCCGCCGTTATTCAACTCATACATGGGTCTCAGTCCAACCATGAAAACCTTTGGTACTGCCTATAATGAAAGCTTTGGCGGGGTTGAGGAAACCGGTATCCTGATTACCATTCAGGATATCTATGCCTCCAAAAGCAAGCGGCATGTGGATACCTACCAAAAGTAAAAGGCTATGATGGTAATCAGGTCTGCTGAGTTTGTGAAGAGTTCCCCTTCTTATAAAGATTGTCCCCGTGCCCCGTTCCCGGAGTATGCCTTTTTGGGTCGTTCCAATGTTGGTAAATCCTCCCTGATCAACATGCTTACCAGCCATGGCAAACTGGCCAAGATATCATCAACGCCAGGTAAAACACGTCTTATCAATCATTTTCTGATCAATAATAAATGGTATCTGGCTGATCTTCCGGGATACGGTTTCGCCAAAGTATCCAAGTCGGAAAAAATGACATGGGAGAAGACTATCAGGGATTACATGTTCTACCGGGAGAACCTTTTATGTTCGTTTATATTGATCGATATCCGGCATGATCTGCAAAAAAATGACCGGGAGTTTTTAACCTGGGTGGGGACCAATGAGCTGCCATTCTGTATCCTGTTTACAAAAGCGGATAAGTTGTCGGGTTCAAAAATACCTCAACAGCTAAGCAGATTCCGCCAGGCGCTTTCAGAACAGTGGGAACCCCTGCCGCCGATGATAGTCAGCAGCAGTCAGACAGGAAAAGGCAGGGAGGAAATCCTGAAGCTGATAGATGATTGTAACAACGACTTTTTTGCCCGCTGAACTACCGAACAGCTTATCGTGGCCTGAATCGTGCTTCCGTGAGTATTTTGCGGGCATCCTCCTCGGCCAGCAAATCCTGCAACCTGATGTCAGGATTGCGCTCCATATACTTTCTTACAATTTGCCACCCTAAGTACACCCCTGTCTGTGGCGCGGAATTCCTGGAAAAAGGGGCTGTAAACGGAGCTTTCCTGATAAAACGCTGCACCAGGTCGCGATCATTTCTGTACAACAACTCATTGTCTAACTTATAAGCCCATGCTCGACCCAGGTTTTGCTCCATCCAGGTAAGCTGGCGTTCTGTGTAGTTTATTTTCAGGGAGTCATGCGTATGGGGCAGCATACAATCGAGAAAAAACAGCTTCTTACCCTCGTGGATCATATGTTCCAGCAAAGTTTCCGGAGCGGCTGAGGATTCTGCCAGATGATGGTCGGCTAACGCACGTGCTACATCCGGCACAATGCTTTCAGGTCGCATCCAATGAGACAGGTATTTTGGTATCCCGGCCTTGTCGTAATATTCGTAATCATGCCCGAGGTAATTATCAACACCAATGATCAGGTGACCATCTGTGAAAATGACAGGCCTATGGTGATCTATGCCGGAAATATAGGTGTAAATGTCGGGTAAAGGCTCTTCCGGGAAATGATGGGTGTAATACCGGAATGCTTTTGCCAGGGAGGCACGGAGTCCGTCATTCTCTTTCTGCATGTCTTGACTGTCCATGTACAATTCGATCAGAAACGGATCGGTTACATAATTGTATAATCGTTCCTGCTGTTCCGCATCCTGTATGCCCTCACCCAGAAAAAAGGCGTATGTTTCCGTGTGCGGCTCAAGTTCTTTTTCCAGGATAAACGGATTGGCATTAAAAAGGAGGGAATCATACCGGTAAATATCTACATGTTCCAGTTGAATATCGGATATGTCTGCTTCATAAAAAGGTTTCCGCTCCAACTTGTCGCAACCCGGCAGCGAAAAAAGAAAGATAAGCAACAAAAAAACAAAACAAATACTTTTTATTATTTGTTTACGCATTATATCCATACTTTATGTATCTTTGAATAGAGTCAGGAACCAGTCAAAAAATGATATTACTACCATAATGCACGTTTTTTATCTGAACAGAATGGTTTAGAATATTGTTATTATTACAAACGTAACCTTTCATTAAAAAGTATGAAAAAATTTTCTGCACTTTTGCTAATGGTTTTGCTCAGCACCCCCATTTTTGCCGGGGACTTTGTGTTTGGGTTGAAAGCCGCACCCGGCCTTTCCTGGTTTCGAACCGAGACGCGTGGGTATGACAACGATGGCGTGGGCCTGGCCTTCTCTTATGGTTTGATGCTGGATTATTCTTTTGCAGAAAATTACGCCGTTTCTTCCGGAATTAACATTCAACGTTCGGGTGGTTCCATGAATTATCGCTACATTCATGAAGGTGAATTGACCAATAAAAGAAGTGATTATAAGTTTCGCTACCTGGAATTACCCCTGACCCTGAAACTACGTTCGACGGAAGTTGGCTATATGACGTATTATGGCCAGTTTGGTATGGGAGTGGGTTTTAATACCAGTGCAAAGGCAGATCAGCATATTCGTATTTCGGATGACAGTACGCTCCGTCATGATGATGTCGATGTGACAGATCAAACCAAATTCCTGCATGCAGCCCTGATCCTTGGGGCAGGGATTGAATACAACCTTGGTGGGCGAACAAATCTCCTGGCCGGACTACAGTTCCACAATGGCTTTGCCAATGTTCTGGATGTTGAAAATGAGGCTGTGAATACCACACCCAGTGCGGTTTCCAATCGTGTACTACTTGTTCTTGGCGTGGTTTTTTAACTTGCTTTACAAGGCCCGCCTGTTTGTTGCGTTGTTGAGGATTAAAACCTTGTTATTGTTGTTTGTATGAAGATTGCACTTGCCCAGATTAATCTGCACGTAGGAAATTTCACACATAATATTGAGCGGACAACCAGGGCTATTCATGAGGCACGCAAACAGGATGCTGACCTGGTCGTGTTCCCTGAAATGACGGTTTGTGGCTATCCCGCAAAAGATCTGCTGCTGTCAGAAAGTTTTGTTATTCAATGTCGCAAGGCTATTGACACCATCGCGTCCGAATGTAACGGCATTGCTGCCATTGTGGGGGCACCGGCAGTTAATACCGACAGTAGGGGTAAGCCGCTTTACAATGCTGCATACTTGCTGGAAGAGGGCCAAATCCGCCATGTCTATCATAAAGGCTTATTGCCCGATTATGATGTGTTTGACGAATACCGCTATTTTGAACCGGCTACGGAGTTTCAGACTATTGAATACAAAGGACGCCGGATCGCCCTGACCGTTTGTGAAGATATCTGGAATATCGACGGCCAGGGGCTGTATGCAATAAACCCCCCGGAAATACTGGCAAAAGAAAGTCCCGACGTGGTTATTAATATTTCCGCTTCTCCTTTTTCCTGGGGCCACCTCCCCGAACGGATGCGTATATTGTCAGAAAATGCACGCACCTTCGGCTGTCCGTTATTTTCTGCAAACCTGGTCGGTGGTCAGACCGACCTGTTGTTTGACGGAAGCTCCGCCGTTGTTAATCAAAATGGGCAGCTCGTAGATATACTGCCGCCATTTCATGAAGCGCTGCGCGTATATGAGCTTAATGAAGTAAGGCAAAATCCGGGTTTTCCCATTCCGGCGCCACCCGTGGAAGAAGAAAAGTGGCAACTGATTTTTGATGCCCTGGTGACCGGTGTTCGTGACTATTTTAATAAGACAGGTCTGGGAAAGGCCTTGATTGGCTTATCTGGCGGTATTGATTCAGCTGTTACACTGGCCATTGCCGTCGAAGCCCTGGGAAAAGAAAATGTCTGGGCGGTACTGCTACCAGGTCCACACAGTTCAAAACATTCGGTTGATGATGCCATTGCCTTGGCCCATAACCTGGATGTCCGTCATGATCTGATCCATATCGACGATACGGTCAACAGTTTCGAGCAGGCATTGTCGCCTCATTTTGAAGGGACTGACAGAGGTGTGGCCGAAGAAAATATCCAGGCACGTGCCCGGGCAGTGATCCTGATGGGGCTGTCGAATAAGTTTGGATACCTGCTTTTGAACACATCCAATAAGTCAGAGGCTGCTGTTGGTTATGGTACCCTCTATGGGGATATGTGTGGCGGACTTTCTGTTCTGGGTGATGTATACAAGACAGACGTGTATGGACTCGCCCGAATTATCAACAGTCAACAAACCTGCATCCCGCAGCATACATTGGAAAAACCACCGTCCGCCGAACTGAAACCCGATCAAAAGGACAGTGATTCATTACCGGATTATGACTGGCTGGATGAGATCCTTTACCAGTTTATAGAATTGGATATGGACCCGGATGCCATCATTAAGGGGGGAAAAGATGAAACGCTGGTGAGAAAAGTGGTCAGAATGGTGCGGGTAAATGAACATAAACGCTTCCAGTCGCCACCCATCCTTCGTGTGTCTTCTAAATGTCTTGGCATTGGACGGGAGATACCCCTGGAAGCGTCTTATAAGGACTTTTAAGTACTCTATTCAGCAAACCCTGTCGTAGCTTGATTCGCTGATATGGCGAATGCTAGTTGTTGATAGCTTCCACAGCTTTAATCTCGGGGATTGCTTTCTTCATGGCCTGTTCAACGCCTGATTTTAATGTCATCTGACTCATGGGGCAGGAGCCACAGGCACCGAGCAATTCCACATTTACCACATTGTCCTCGGTAAGGCTGACAAAGCGGATGTTCCCTCCGTCTGCCTCAAGATAAGGACGTATCTGCTCAATTACATTTTCTACCTTCTTTATTAACTCTTGATTTTCAGTCATATACTAAGAGATGCTTTAGGGTTATTATTTTAATTTGGTTTCTGTAAAAATAATACATTTTTTTTATCTGGCAATAATTTGGGATCTCATACACTATCACCTGGTTGATGAACGGTAAAACTAGCTGGAAGCTGGAAGTGAAAAGTGAACAGTTAACGGTGAACAGTGAACAGTGAAAAGTGAAAAGTGAATAGGCACGGGCTTGACCGGCCTACAATAACTACCACAGGTGAACTACCGTAATGACAGGGCTTGACCTGTCACAGGGCTTGACCTGTCACAGGGCTTGACCTGCCACCTTCAGGGCTTGACCTGTCACCACAGTTGCAGGCCGGACTTGGCCGGCCTGCCATATATAAAAACAGGCCAGAGGTAGCCGCAGCACTTGGGCTGCGGAAGGTCGCCTTCT
>JAWLDT010000093.1:0-6890 GCA_041686485.1 Bacteroidales bacterium
GCCTTCCCTGTGACCAGCGGCATATTTTCGGGCTGCGGGAGGTCGCTTTCCCAGTGGTGACAGGTCAAGCCCTGTCATTACGGTAGCTCTCCGTTGGAAGTGGTTGACCCGGCCTACACTTTTCCTTTTTCACTTTTCACTTTCTTCTTCTTCCTTCGAGCTTCCACCTCTGAGACTTCTCTATCTAACCTCTACCTTCCAACTTCTAACTTCTTCTCTGCTTCGAGCTTCCAGCTTTTTTTTTCTTCTTCCTTCCAGCTTCCAGCTTCGAGCTTCCAGCTTTTTTTTCTTCTTCCTTCCAGCTTCCAGCTTCGAGCTTCCAGCTTTTTTTTTCTTCTTCCTTCCAGCTTCCAGCTTCGAGCTTCCAGCTTTTTTTTCTTCTTCCTTCCAGCTTCGAGCTTCGAGCTTTTTTCACCCTATCACGCCTACAGAACACTAATAACACTGCAATACCTGGCCTGTCCAGAACAAAGGAGTGCACATATGTTAAACAACGTTAAAAATACAGGTGCAGGGAAAGAACGTGCTGCTGTCCATTAAACCTTTCGACCCTTTTGCTGTCCATATTAATGTAAATCAGGAAATATCCTGTTATTGTGATACTATTTAAAACCAGATTTTTTACTATGATGATGCAGTGGATGAGATTATTAGCAAGTGTATCAGTGATATGTATGTTGAGCATTTCCGGCATTATTGCCGCAGAGACAGAAGAACAGGGGCCAGGACGCCGGGGCAGTCGCTGGAATGAAGGTGTTGTAGAGGGCTCCTTGCTTGATGATGAGCATGAAGGACCCTTGATGTATGCAAGCGTGGTGCTGCACACAGTGGCGGATTCTGCGATGGTTACCGGTGCAGTATCCGGCGAAGATGGTCGTTTTGTGTTGGAAGATGTACCTGCCGGTACGTTTTATGTCCAGATAAGCTATGTAGGTTATCCCGACCAGACGGTAAATAACATTGAGGTTACACCTGCGGATCCGGTATATGACCTGGGCACGATCAGGGTATCACCCGACCGGGCTGTATTGTCAGAAGTAACCGTCGAAGCTGCCAGGGAGCTGATGGAGGTAGGTCTTGACAGGCGGGTGTTTAATGTGGGCCAGGAGTTGACCTCAGTGGGTGGAAGTGCCCTTGATATTATGGATAACATCCCGAGCGTAGCCGTTGATTTTGAAGGGAATGTCAGTTTGCGTGGCAGTGAGAACGTGACCATTCTGATCGATGGCCGTCCCTCTGAGCTGATGGGCCTTGATGGTTCGGAAGCACTTGAACAATTTCCTTCAGAAATGGTAGAACGAGTGGAGGTGATCACAAATCCTTCTGCCCGCTTCGATCCGGATGGCACATCGGGTATTATCAATATCGTGCTTAAAGAACAGGAAAAAGCTGGCTATAACGGAATGGTATCAGTCAATGCCAGTACCGGTGATCGCTATACCGGCTCGGTAAACTTAAATTACCAGTTGGACAAAGTAAACTTCTTTGGCAGCTATAGCGGACGCTTTTTTAATATGGTTGGTGACGGCAGCAGCTTTCGTACAAGCTTCCTCTCCGACACAACCCATCTCGATCAGCGGTCGGATTATGAAAATGATATGAACATGCATAATTTCCGGGTAGGGCTGGATTACAATATAAACGATTCACATACCCTCACTGCCTCCTTTGGCAGCAATACCCGGGACATGCTGTTTGAAAATCTAACCGACTATGAGAATCTTACCAACAATTTTCATGTGACAGAGGATTTTATGCGGGAGTCGAATACGGACATGGAGCACGGCGGTTATCAGATAAACCTGAACCATCAGCGCGAATTTGACCAGCAGTACCGGGAGTGGACAACCGATCTTGTCTACTCCGTGAGAAGTATGGATATGTTTGAGGAAAATATGCAGCAGTACCTGGAACCTCATAACAGTCATTTTTTTGAGAATACGGAGCGTACCGGGAACAGGACGATGATTCGGATTGATACCGATTATATCCATCCCCTTGGCGAGGACCGGAAGCTGGAACTGGGTGCACAAGGGTTCTGGCGGGAACGAGAATCCGAATTTGCCTTTTTTAATTCAGATGACGGGGAAGACTGGGTGATAAATGATAGTCTTAGCAATGATTTTACGCATAATGAAATGCGACTTGCCGCCTATTCGACCTACAGCACCATGCTGGGAGATTACAGTCTGCAAGCCGGTTTGCGCTTCGAATATGCCGATAATGAGATCAACCAGCTTACCATGGATTCGACGTATACCCAAGATTATTTCAGCGTGTTTCCGACCATGCACCTGCGTCGCAATTTCGATGACACACAGTCGATGCAGGTCAGTTATAGCCGCCGCATCAGCCGGCCGCACGGACGACAGCTGAACCCCTTCCCGAGATACAATGATCCTTATAACATTTCCAGTGGCAACCCCCGGCTCGATCCGGAATATACCAACTCCATGGAAATCGGGTATACCCGTTTTGGCGAAAAAACAACGATCAACCCGAGCATTTTTTACCGGTATACAGAAGGTATGATCAGCCGCTTCCGCAGCATGGATGACAGTGGTGTTGCCTATACCACGTATGAGAACCTGAATACCGGAACTTCTTATGGAACAGAGCTTGCCATTACATCGCGCTTTTTCGACGTATGGCGTGTGAACGGCACCATGAGTTACTATTACCGCAAAGTTGAAGGTGCCGGTGCCCAGGCAGAGCTGGAGAACGAGAGTTACTCCTGGTCGGCACGGATGGTCAACAACTTCAACTTTTCCGGCGGGTGGTCAGCGCAGCTCACAGGTCGCTATCGCTCCCCAACGGTTATGTTGCAGGGTGAGATGAAAGAGATGTATTGGGCCGATGCGGCTGTCCGTAAGGATGTCTTTGGTGGCCGGGGAACGGTTACCCTGAGATTGAGTGATATCTTCAATACCCGGAATTTCGTGATGTATAACCATGGCGATAATTATACCGTCGATTTTGAACGTAACCGGGAAAGCCGCATGATATACCTTGGCTTTAGTTACCGTATTAATGAATACGAAAGGCAGCGGCGTAGTCGTGATGCCGACATAGAGGAAGATATTGATTTTGATGAACTCGGTATGTAGTTTCTGTTGGTTTTGATTTGGTCAGAATGGGGTCGCATAAGCATCATGTGCCCCCATTTTGTTTCCAGGCATCAATCCTCCTCCTTTTGTTTCTCCTGGTAGCCAAACAGTTTTTTTGATTTGATAAAAGCCGACACATACTTTGGCACCATGCTTTCCCATTTGGGATCATTGTGTTGGATTTTGTGTAGCACTACATGCGAAAAATAGGGTAAATATTCTTCGCGGTAGTTTGTGATGTCCAAGATATAATTATTTGCTTTCAGATGCCGGTACAGGTATTTTATGTCGTCGTCGGCAGGCATGTTGTTGCTGTTAATGATCGATTTGTCATCATCAGACCTGCCCGGGTAGATATACACCCTGAGGTTGTCCATGAATAACCTGCCAAAGGCCTCCATAATGCCGCCCCGCAGGTTTGTGTAATAGTCTTTGTTGATCACCTTCCGGAATGTCAGGGCACCAATGACCAACCGGATGTTTTGTAAACGGAAACGCTGCAACCAACCGGCCAGGAGGTAGAATTCCCGAAAATTGGAGATCATGACATTCTGTCCCATCCCGCTGAGGATATCAACCCTGTCGAGGAAATCACGTTCATCAAAACTATCTTTATCCATAATGTTATTCAGGGTAATTTCGCAAAGTACGGTGGTGTTTTTCTTGTTCTTATCATATCCAACGTCTTTTTTAAAGAGGGCAAAGCCCGTCTTTAACATGTCGAAGCCCACATAGGTGATCGGCCGGAAGCTTCCCCGTAATACCATAATATTTTTCTTGTACAGCAAATCTGCAGGTTGCTGAACCTGGCCATGCCGGTCGAACATAGTCACAGGGGTCATGCCGTTTTTGACAAGCTGTACGGCGAGCAGGCGGTTATCGACATAATCGAGTTCGGGTCCGTTCATCCGGATCATGTCGATTTCAATGGCATCATCGGCAATCTCTTCCAGTAATGATTGCAGAAAGCTGTTCGGATACTGATGATAATAGTAGCAGGCATAGAGCAGGTTCACACCCAGGACACCCAGGGTTTTTTGCTGATTCAGACTCTCATTTTCCAGCAGTCTTACATGCATGATCACATCATTGGGCCCGGAATCAGGGCGAAGCTGAAAGCGGACGCCTAACCAGCCATGTGCTTCATTATCTTTACGGTAATTCAACGTAGCCACGGTGTTGGCAAAAGCGAAAAACCGGGTGTCGCTGCCACGGTCTTCCTGCAGCAGTTCAACAAGGCCGCTGTATTCCTTGTCAAGCATCTGGAGAAGCCGTTCACCGGAGACATACCTTCCGGAAGGGCTTTTCCCATAGAGATAGTCGCTGAATGCCATGTCATAGGCGGATATGGTGCGTGCAACCGTTCCGGAAGCACCTCCCGACTGGAAAAAACAACGCGCTACTTCCTGTCCCCCGCCTATTTCGGCAAATGAGCCATAAATGCTGTTGTCAAGGTTAATAAACAGGGCCTTCCTGGAATAGTCCCAGCTTTCCCGTTCAATCGTTGTATCTGACATATACTTAATCCGGCTGTTATTTTCTCAAAATTAACAGATAAACTGCAATATCCATAAAAATGTTTTATTTTAGCTGTAAGGTCTCGTATGGATGTGGTTTTTTGTATGTGATGATCGTTCATTCATGATAGACTTTGTTCCCCGGGCGATGAAAAAGGTTTAATATGATTGTCAGACCTGGACCGGGGCGATGGCAATGTTTTAATAAAAGTAGTTTCACCAAGCTTTTGGTTTTTTTACCTGTTAATTGATTACTTATGGATATATTGGTTACCGGGAGCAATGGTCAGCTCGGCAGCACATTGCAGGAAATGGCCGCGGAATGGCAGCAACACCGCTTTTTGTTTGCTTCCAGAGATGACCTGGACATCACTTCAGAAAAGGATGTCAAACAGTTTTTTAAAGACCAGAAGGTTGATTGTCTGATCAACTGTGCCGGATATACAGCTGTAGATGCTGCTGAAGGAGATGCTGCCACTGCCGGTTTGGTGAATGCCAAAGGAGCAGGGATTCTCGCTGATGCCGCAGCCAGTCATAATGCACTGATGATCCATATCTCAACGGACTACGTGTTTGATGGGACATCCTGCAGACCTTACACTGAAAGTGATTCTGCCAACCCAAAGTCTGTTTACGGAAAATCCAAGCTAAATGGCGAGCTGGAGGTAATCTTTAATGCGAAATCATCTGTGATCATTCGTACGTCCTGGCTCTATTCGACTCATGGGCACAATTTTTTGAAGGCCATACGGAATAAAGCACAAACGGAAAAAAGCCTGCAGGTGGTTTACGACCAGGTCGGGACGCCCACTTATGCTGTTGACCTGGCAGGTGCCATTATGCACATCATTCCGAAACTGCCGTCCAAATGCCGGGGTGAGATATATAATTATAGTAATGAAGGGGTTGCCAGTTGGTTTGATGTTGCCAAAGAAATCGTTGATTTCGATGGTGTTGAATGCCCGGTTACCCCCGTAATGACAAAAGAACGCCCTCCCGTGGCACAGCGCCCGCATTTCAGCGTGCTGAATAAAACCCGCATCAAAAAGGATTTTGGGCTAAGCATACCGCATTGGCGTGACAGCCTCCGTGCCTGTCTCAGAAAGATGACCTGATAGTGCCTGATACGCTGTTCAGCCTTTAGACTTATAGAGTTGCCACCAGGGTATCCGGGGGTTATTGTGATGCTCGCGGTGATAGCCAAAGAAATAACAGCTTAGCATAGCCCAGAGGTGATTTTTTGACTGGGTGCGGGCCCTGTGCTTGCCCATTTCCTCCTTGTGAGGCAGCCGGTGTGGCCAGTAAACCCCGGCCCAGAACAATTGCAGCGTCCCCAGGATGGCTGGTAAAGCCCAGAATAGCAAAGCATCCAGATCAGAAACACCGGGTATGCGAATCAACACATTATAGATGCCCGCCATGATCACCAGCTGAATAATGGTGACATAACGCCACATGAATACAGCCCACCACTTCAGGAAGTTTTGTGAACCAGCGTAATAATCAGGATCCTGTTCCGAGGCGGAATATTTGTGATGCCTGCCGTGGTTTTTGCGTAAGCGCCTGTAATACATCCCGGCAAAAAGAAACGAAGCCAGGTACCCAAAAAAAGTGTTAACCTGTTTTTTTGATGAGATGTTGCCATGCATGGCATCATGGGCTGTTATGAATAAACCGGTATATAAATATGCCTGCAAAACAATATGAAGATACATCCAGGGATTATTTGCGGCCGGCGTAATATTCAAAAGAATATACACCAGGTGCAAAGCCCACAAAACGATAATACTTATAGCTATCAGGATGCCCATCTTCTTGTTTCTAGTTGTACGAAATTACGGATTATTTGGAAAATTTGAACCATACGTTTCATTTCTTTCAGCACTGATACATCTTCGCCTAACCTCTATCTTCTACCTTCTAATTTCTTTTTTCTTCCAGCTTCCAGCTTCGAGCTTCTTGTCTTCTCTTATGTCACCCCTTCGGGGTTTTGAATTTATATGTATTTCCTCTTCTTTTTCTATAATCGTTTCATCCCTTCGGGATTCCTCGCATCTTTGCTTCTTTTCTTAAATTACTCTCTTCAAGCTCCCAGTTTCATATCGCGGTACGCAGCCCAAGTGCTGCGGCTACCAATGGCCTTTTTTTATATATGGCAGGCCGGCCAAGTCCGGCCTGCACAGGTATCAGCTCCCTGCTTCCCAGCTTCCAGATCTTTTCACTTTAGCTTCACACCTGAGACTTTCACTGTTCACCGTTCACTGTT
>JAWLDT010000094.1:0-6758 GCA_041686485.1 Bacteroidales bacterium
GAGGAAACGAGGATGCGAAACCAACGATGCGCGAAGCCCTAAATGACTATGAATGACGCGCAGCAAATGACAGTGCGCAGCACCAAATGACAAGGCAAGGCCTTAAATGACGCGAAGCGATTAGCCAACAGCCGTTCGCCAACACATTTACCTAACAAGTAACACAAAAGCAAAAAAATGAAGGCAGTATTTATCGTATACAACCAGGCGTTGACCGAACGGATCGACGAGTTGTTGAACCGGACAGGAAGCCGGGGTTTTACACAGTGGCAGGATGTCATGGGGCGTGGTACACATAAAGGCGAGCCCCGCATGGGCACGCATACATGGCCGGCACTGAACTCGGCCATCCTCTCAGTGGTGGAGGCTGATAAAGCGGATCAACTACTGCGGGGCGTGGAGGAGATCAACAAGGAGGCAGAGCAGCAGGGCATTCGTGCATTTGTCTGGGAAGTGGAGAAAAGCGTGTAGCTCAGATGCTAATCTGTCTTACCTGTTATTGACATCATGGGCTGCTTTGGTCAGTATTTGTATCGTCCGGCGCATACGTCTCTTCTGTACCTGACCCTGTTTCTGTACCTGACCCTGTTTCACTTTGGAGGACAGTCGTGGAAGATTGTTTTTTGGGGGCAGGAAAAAACTGCTTCTGAAAAATGATCAGCAGCAGCACCCCGATAGTGATGGCGGAATCGGCAATATTGAACACCGGCCGGAAAAAAATGAAAGGTTCTCCGCCCCTGATTGGCAGCCATTCCGGAAGGGTGGTGCGGATAACCGGAAAGTAGAGCATGTCAACCACTTTCCCATGCAGGAAAGCGCCATAACCGCCTTGCTTGGGCAAAAATTCTGCAACCTCGTTGAAATGACTTTCGCTGAATACCAACCCGTAAAAGGCGCTGTCGATGATATTTCCTATGGCGCCGCCCAGAATCAACGAAACACAAACGATCAGACCGGTGGGAGCTGATTTATGCACCTGTCGCATCAGATACCAGCCGATAAAAATTACGGCGACGATCCGAAGGATGCTGAGTGCTAATTTCCCAAACTCTCCGGAGAATTCCAGGCCAAAAGCCATCCCGTAATTCTCGGTGAAATGGAGGATAAACCAATCTCCAAAAACATGAATGCTATCGCCAAGCGTCATGCTGGTCTTAACCAGGAACTTGGTCACCTGGTCTGCCAGCAAAACACCGATGATTACAATCCAGGGAATTTGTTTTTTAGGGATCAACGTTTCCGTGGCGGTTCTTAGGTGTTGGGATTATCTGGTTTGCGGTTCATTTTGGCTTCAATACTAAGTGTGGCGTGTGGCACACTACGCAGCCGCTCTTTGGCTATTAACTTTCCGGTTTCCCGGCAAATGCCATAGGTTTTGTTTTCAATGCGCATCAGGGCATTTTCCAGGTCACGGATAAACTTTTCCTGCCGTGCAGCCAGCTGGCCATTTTCTTCTTTGGATAAAACCTGGGATCCTTCTTCCAGGATTTTAAAAGAAGGAGAAGTGTCGCTTGTATCGTTGGCGTTTTGCGTCGTATATGCTTCAGTCAACATTTTCAGCCCTTCGCGCGCCTCTTTCAGCTTTTTTTCGATGATCTCGCGGAACTCCTGGAGTTCCTCATCGGAATACCGGGTTTTTTCATATTTTGTGTCCATAACAGCAGGTGTTTATGTTTATTACTATTTTTCTTTTTCTCGTCTGATGAACACATGGGTTTGAATGTCATCAGTAAGGTCCAGGGCGACTTTTTCTTCCGAGTCTATCCTGTCAACGTAGGCCAGTTCTGTCGCCAGGGTCTCCGAGCAAATATAGTCATTATTATTTAATATTGCGTTGGTAATCGTATCCTGTTTTTCTACCTGGAGTACGATTTTATCGGTTACCTCAAATCCTTTGTCTTTCCGAAGGTTTTGTATGCGGTTGATAAGCTCCCTGGCAATACCTTCCTGTTTCAGTTCGTCCGTAATAGTAACATCCAGGGCTACGGTAATATTGCCATCATTGGCGACCAGCCATCCCGGGATGTCCTCTGAAATGATCTCGACTTCATCCAGGCCGATCGTTACCTCCTGGCCATCGATCAACAAGACCGTTTGCTTTTCCTGTTCCAGCTTCTGGATATCTTCCTGGGTGAACTGGTTAATAGCGGCGGCTATCTTTTTCATCATTTTGCCGAAACGCGGTCCCAACGCTTTGTAATCAGGCTTGATCTTTTTGACAAGCACCCCGGAGGTGTCTTCCAGAAATTCGAGCTGTTTAACATTGACTTCTGTGAGGATCAGCTCTTGTACATTCTGAAGCTGCTTGCGGAAATGGATGTCTGTTGCGGGCACCATAATCTTTTGCAGTGGCTGTCTGACCCTGATGTTGACTTTCTTCCTCAGGGCCAGCACCATGGATGAAATCTTCTGGGCCAGCTGCATCCGCTCTTCCAGTTCAGGGTCGATCAGCGATCCATCGGCTGCCGGATAATCGGTATGATGAACCGATTCGGCATTATGACGACCGGAAACTGCATTCAGGTCACAGAAAAGCCGTTCGCTGAAGAACGGGGCGATGGGTGCCGATAGCATGGCCAATGTTTCAAGGCAACGATAGAGCGTCTGGTAAGCCGATATTTTGTCTTCTGAATAATCGCCTTTCCAGAAGCGGCGACGGCACAACCTGACATACCAGTTACTCAGGTGCTCATCCACAAATTCCTGGATCAAACGGGCGGTCCGGGTTGGTTCAAAATCTTCATAACAGGCGTCTGTCTTTTTGATCAGCGTATTCAGCTCAGAGAGGATCCACCTGTCTATTTCGGGGCGTTGCGTTGCCGGCAACTCATCTTCCTGGTAGGTAAACCCGTCGATGTTGGCATAAAGAGCAAAGAAGGAATACGTATTGAAGAGGGTGCCAAAGAATTTCCGTTTGGTTTCTTCCACCCCATCCGGGTCAAACTTCAGGTTGTCCCAGGGCTGGGCATTGCTGATCATATACCAGCGGGTGGCATCCGGGCCGTGTTGTTTGATGGTATCGAAAGGATCGATGGCGTTACCCAGTCGCTTGGACATCTTGTTGCCTTTCTTGTCGAGCACCAATCCGTTGGAAACGACAGCCTTAAAAGCCACGGAGTCCGATATCATGGTGGCAATGGCGTGCAGGGTAAAGAACCATCCGCGGGTCTGATCGACCCCTTCTGCAATAAAATCTGCCGGGAAGTTGTTTTCAAAGATCTCTTTATTCTCAAAAGGATAATGGTACTGGGCATAAGGCATGGCGCCACTGTCAAACCACACATCGATCAGGTCGGGTTCCCGGTACATCTTTTTTCCTGATGGAGACACCAGCACGATTTCATCCACAAAAGGGCGGTGGAGATCAAATGTCTGGTAGTTCTCTTCTGAGAAATCTTCGGGTTTAAAGTCTGTCATCGGGTTATGATCCATAAACCCGGCTTCTACGGCCTTGTCGATGGCTTCCTTAAGCCTGGCGGCCGATCCGACACATATCTGTTCCTTGCGGTCTTCGGTCACCCAAATGGGCAGTGGAACGCCCCAGTAGCGGGAGCGGCTAAGGTTCCAGTCCTGCAGGTTTTCCAGCCAGTTCCCGAAGCGGCCGGTACCGGTGCTTTCGGGTTTCCATTGGATGGTGTCATTCAGGGCGATCAGACGGTCTTTGACGGCAGTGGTGCGGATGAACCAGGAATCCAGCGGGTAATAGAGGATGGGTTTGTCGGTGCGCCAGCAGTGCGGGTAGGAGTGTTCATATTTCTCCGCTTTGAAGGCGCGGTTTTCGGTTTTCAGCTTGATGATGATATCCACATCTACCGGGCGTTCTTCCGGGGGGTCATTCTCACCGATGTATTCAGGCTTAACATAACGACCGGCAAACTCGCCCATCTCATCCACAAAGCGTCCCTTTTTATCAACCATGGTCAACGACCCCAGCCGGTAGCGCTGGCCCATCAAAAAGTCGTCGGCACCAAAGCTGGGTGCGATATGCACCACGCCCGTTCCTTCATCGGTTGTGACAAAATCACCGATAATCACCCGGAAAGGATCGCCTTCTTCCGGCTGTGCATAGGGCATCAGCTGCTCATAACGAACACTCTCCAACAGCTCCCCTTTGTAAGTATCCATTATCCGGTACGGGATGGCCTTGTCGCCGGCCTGATAGTCTTCCAGCTTCAGCTCCGCATGTTTGGGGTTGAAAAAGCTTTCCAGCAGCTCTTTGGCCAGAATAACCTGAATGGGCTTGTGTGTATAGGCGTTAAAGGTTTTAACCTTCACATAGTCGATATCGGCGCCGACCGCAAGCCCGGTATTGCTGGGAAGCGTCCAGGGGGTGGTGGTCCAGGCCAGCAGAAAGACTTCATCATTATGGTCATCATCAAATAAAAAGGCAGATTGGTCATTCTGAACTACCTTAAACTGGGCGGTTACGGAATTGTCTTTTACATTCCGGTAACAACCTGGCTGGTTCAGCTCATGGGAGCTGAGACCCGTTCCGGCTGCAGGCGAATAGGGCTGAATACTATACCCTTTGTAAAGCATGCCCTTTTCATAAAGACTGCTCAGCAGGTACCATACGGTTTCAATATATTTGTTTTCAAATGTGATGTAGGGATCATCCAGGTTGATCCAGTATCCCATCTGGCGGGTAAGTTCATCCCAGGT
Organism: Bacteroidales bacterium; assembly: GCA_041686485.1. Lineage (GTDB taxonomy): Bacteria > Bacteroidota > Bacteroidia > Bacteroidales > UBA7960 > PUPG01. The sequence goes on from JAWLDT010000094.1 coordinate 4,663, forward strand.
GTCCTTGTATTTCATCACATCTTTACGGCATGCCTGGTTGTATTCTTCAATGGAAATGGTTTTTCCTATATCCTCTTTGGTGATGCCGAGCAGCTTTTCTACCCCGATCTCCACGGGCAGGCCATGTGTGTCCCAGCCGGCTTTGCGGTTCACAAAATATCCTTTCTGGGTGCGATACCGGCAGAAGATGTCTTTAATGGCACGTGCCATAACATGGTGAATGCCCGGCAAGCCATTGGCAGAGGGAGGCCCTTCATAAAACACCCAGGACTCGTTGTCCCTCCGCTTCTCCATGCTTTTTTCGAAGATGCGGTTTTCTTCCCAGAACGTTTGTATCTCCTTCCCGATAACGGGCAGGTCCAGCTTTTTGTATTCAGTGTATTTCGGCATTGTATGGATAAGATTGACATTATGCTGATACGGACACCATATTTTTGACACCCTGTTTATCAGGGAAATATTTTGTCAGATAAGCCGCAAAATTATAAAAATATTGTTGAATATGCTTTATTACCGAAACAAAGCCTGCGATTTTAACAGTAGATCAATATACCTTTGATTGCGACAGATAACCGGGGGATTTACTATTGTTGAAGATACCTGCCAATAAACAAACAGGATGTTTACGTTTTTTTCGGGTTTTTCTGAAAGAAAAAGAGGAGATTATAGCCGATCTCTGCCAAAAAATATAAAAGCCGGTTGTTGATACGGGAGAAGCGGCCATGGCTGACCCATTTCCCGCCAAACTCTTTTTTGAAATCCCTGACTCCATAGGGTATGTCGGGTTTACCCATTCCCATAAAGTCGAAGTGTGGGATGTTCATGTTGGCTGCAGTTTTGATGGCCGCCCATGTGGCCAGCACACTGGGATACACTTTTTTGTCTTTGTACTCCCGGTCGAGCCCGCATGCATACCACTCATGCATGGTTTGAGCAGGAAGCCACACACAGGCCACTCCACCGACAACTTTCCCTTCATAACCTACCAATAACACCATGCTGCCGCCACCCTCATCCCTGCTGCTTTGTTTTGCAACACCATTTTCCGTAAGTTCCCCTTCCGTCCCGGCATTCGGTCCATTCGGTTCGTTCGGTATAACGTCGCAATCAGTGTCTAGATAGTTGTTATTGGCGAGGGCATGGAAAAAGTCCCGCCCTGGCAAGGGCTTTTTGATTTGTCTTTGATAAAGGGTTGCCAGAATTTCGTAAAAGCTGTCCACCTGTTGCTCAGAAGGGTTGGCGATGATTGTTGCTCCATTCCTGATGCTAAGGCGTATTTGCCGGCGACGGTTGGTTGTCAGGTTATTCCATGCTTCTTCCTGTGAGGTGGTGTTGAGTAATAAATTAAGCCTGTCCCGCTTTTGGTAGCCTGCGTCTTTGAATACCGGGATCATATCATCAACATCGAAAAAGTTGCGGAACTGTGTGAACAGGGAACGATGGTTGACTCTCTTGTTAAGGGCTTCCAGGAGAGCAACCAGGGTTTGCTCCTGTCTGAGCCGTGTGCCTGACGCCAGGAGTGGTCCGCCATACACAATGGTACGTGCAGACAGGTTACGGTATAATTGTTTAAAAGGTTGGATGCACCATAACCCATGAGGTTTTTCTTGTATGATGACCGCCAGTAAAGAACCGGCAATTTCTGACGGGTCCACAACAGTTGTCCATTCTGAGGATGTTAATTCCTGACGCTTTTGATGTGCTTTGGCAGACGATAATACGCCCTGATTGGAAACATTTTTCGCAGAAGCGGAGATTTGCGTTGCAGGGCGGTGCTTTTTGTCCTGTTGACCATCGCTGTTTGACTTGCCGTCTTGTGTATGTATGGATAATGGTTTCCCGGATGGGACGCCTGTTCTGGATTGACCGGGAGGCGTATAATGCGCCCCAGGGTCTTTCATGGCGCCTTCTCTGACAGCCAGCAGCAAAACCCACTCCGCTTCCGGCCAGCGATCGATAAGATCTATAAACGCCGCCGACTGGAAGAATGATCCCTCTTTATGCGCTCCGGCAAACCGACAGAATGTTCTGTATAGCTCACCGGAAGGATGTACGACATTCACAACCCGGACACCTGTCATGATCAAAAAGATAAG
>JAWLDT010000095.1:0-6697 GCA_041686485.1 Bacteroidales bacterium
GAACAGTGAACAGTAAACAGTGAACAGTGAAAAGCTGGGAACTTGAAGCTCGAAGCTGGAAGGAAGAGAAGAACACAAAGAAAAGACACGAAGAAGCGAGAAATCCCGAAGGGATGAAACGATTACAGAAAAAGGGAAATTATGGAGAAAAAACTGAAAGCGCTGAAAGTGATAAAACAAAACCTGCCTTTGCCGGACGCTAACAAGGCGGCCGGTGAAGGTCAGGAGGTCGTACTTTCGGAAACGGAGTATGATGCCGGTCATGGCAAGGTTATTCTGGAGCGTCAGTATAACGAGGAAGGACAGTTGGAGCAGGAAACGGAATACACCTATGATGATGATGGATTTATGGTGCGTGAAGTATTGCGTGAAGGTGACGGGATGGTGGTCGAGGACAAGAGTTATGAGTCTGATGAGAACCTGCGTATAGCCCGTGAATACCTGAATTATGCGGATGGTTCACGCGATACGGTTCATTATGCCTATGATGACCAGGGCCGTTTGATTCAGAAGACCCTAAAGGATGAAGATGGTGACGTGGAGCAGACGGACCTGTTTGTTTTTGATGCTGAAGGTAGGCTCGTCAGGGAAGCGGTTTATGAAGGAGAGCCTGATGAAGGAGAGGAAAGTCTGACAGAAGAGAAGCGCTATGTGTATGACGAGGAGGGTCGTTTACTGGAGACGGAAATCCGGGACAGGGTAGAGGAGTCTTATAGGAAAAGGGTTAATGCTTATGATGAGGCGGGTCAACGTACATCGGTGATGGTGTATGATGCTGATGGAGAGCTGCTGGAGCGCATCCTTTTTGATCCTGATGACCAGGGGCGCCCTGTAGAAGTAGTTGAGGAAAACAGGCGACAAAAGAACACCATTCAGCTTCAGTACGACGATCATGGCAATGTTGTTTTGCAGGAAGAGTATGATCTGAATGGCAACCTGGTGAACCGCGTGGAGCGTACGTATGATAAGGATGGTCGTTTTCAGCAAAGCCGTGTGCGGATGCATATGCCTGATAGAGGCATTAACAGGTATTATGTTGTAAAGCATTCATATGAGTTCTTTTAGCTGTCAGCATCCGGTTACTAATGATGAAATAAAAAGCTGATATATAGCACGATAATAAACATTTATATATAAGCACATAAAAAAAGGCCAACGGTAGGGAACCATTGGCCTTTTTCTGTATCTGGAGGGTACCGGGGTTAATCCATCCCGGCCACTTCTCCTCGCAATGTAGAATAGTTTACCCGCAGGGCATTGACTAATCGGAGTTCCTGCTTCACGTCGGTGACGATCCCCATCCGGGTATCTTCATCGACTTTGAGGGATGTGGTCATCAATGGCCGCTCTGCTTCGGGGGTTGCCTGCCTCTCCGCCTCTATGAATGAAGCGATGTCATCCAGGCTGGCGAAAGAGTCATTCAGCTGTATCCTTGGTTCTGTACCAAAGGCTTCTGACTGTATGGGCGGACCGATGTAAATAAAGCTTGTTAACGACCGGCGTTCCAGTTGCTCGATCTCGGTTGCCGAAGGTAGTGATGTCCTTACATAGAGCGTTGTTTCACGCATCACGGTTGTCACCATGAAGAAGAACAGCAACATGAAGATAATATCCGGCAATGAGGCCGTATTAATCTTTGGGGTACTTTTCTTTCCTTCTTTTCTGAATCTTGCCATGATTACCGCCCTCCTACGTCTTTAGGTTCCGCTTCAGAGATGGCCATGGGTACTGCTTCTCTGACTGAGGAAACGAGCTCCTCATCGGTGAGATCACCGAAGTCCATGCCAAAATGCTCCTGGGTCACATCATCCCGTATTTCACGAATGGCAGCTGCCAGTTCGTTTTGTACGGCGATATACATATCGTAGGATGTGCCCCGGTCATTCTGAAGCGAAATAATGCCCCTGGACACTTCAACCTCACCGAGGTGATCGATTTCACGTGTCTCCTTTACAGGTTTACTGGGGTCATCTTCCGGGTTTAACAAAAATTCTTTTGTTTGCTCTCTTAAGTTTTCGATCTGAGTCCGTTCACCTTCCACAAGAAGCCTGTCCTGTGCATCAACAAGCACAACGAACACGTTACGCTCCCTTACGGGTGGTGGTTCCGGAGCATCCGGATCAATAGGCGGGGGCAACATCCTGTTGATCCCTGTATCAACGTCCATCGTGGTCGTAACAAGGAAGAATATCAACAGGAGAAATGCAATGTCCGCCATGGAACCGGCATTAATCTCAGGGGTCATTCTAGCCATAGAAAGATCTCCTATTTAGGTTATGATACTTATCTGAAATATTTGTATACCTCTGTAAAAACAGCAGATAATAAGCCCAGGCCAATGAGGATCATGGTGGCTCTAATACCACCACCAACCCATTGCGAAACGGCCGGACCAGCATTCTCATAGGTCTCACTTGTGCCGATCGAATATGAGAAAAGAACAATCAGGACCAAAACCCCTATGCCGATAAGTGTTGGAATGGCTTTCCGGAAATCGCTCACCATATGAATGAGTGAGAATATGATCGCCGAAACAGCCGCTATGGCCAACAGACCATAGGTGACATACATTCCGATATCAATTACTGATTCGTTCATAATGAATGGGTTTTTTTATTTCTTGTTTTTGATTAGGATGTCCATGAAAGAGATGGTAGCATCCTCCATGGAGTTGACTATTGTATCCACCTTCGATACGATATAGTTGTAGAAGATCTGAAGGATAACGGCTACAATAAGACCAAATACGGTTGTCAGAAGGGCTACTTTAATACCGTCCGCAACAATGGTGGGAGAGATGTCTCCGGCTCTTGCGATGGCGTCAAAAGCACCAATCATACCAATAACCGTACCCATAAACCCAAGCATCGGGGCAATGGCGATGAACAGGGAAATCCATGTAAGGTTCATCTCAAGACGTCCCATCATCACACTACCGTAAGATACAAGTGACTTTTCAACAACTTCCATGCCTTCGTTGTACCTGTCAAGTCCCTGGAAGAAAATGCTTGCCACAGGACCACGGGTGTTCTTACAAACCTCTTTGGCTTCATCAACACCACCAGTCTTCAGGGCATCCTCTACCTTGTTGAGCAACTTTTTGGTGTTGGTTGAAGAAAGGTTCAGGTAGATGATCCTTTCAATACAAAGGCCAAGGCCGATGATCAAACACAACAACACGATACTCATAAATGCAGGTCCACCTTCCATGAACTGTTCCTTCAGAACATAATGGAACGTAGAATCTTCATCAACTCCTTCTTCTTCTAACTCTGCATCCATCATATCTGCAGGGTCAGGTTCTGTTTCCTGAGTCATCTCAGTTTCAGCTACCTCTTCGGTCTCGGCATCCTGTGCCAAAGCCAGGGTGTTTAAGCCAAAGGTAAGCATCCCTGCTACTGTCAAAAAGACGAATAATTTTTTCATAACTGATTCTGTTGGTTTTTGTTTTAATGATAATTGTTTAGTTGGCAATTAGAATGTTTCCGTTTATTTGATTAATAACTGGTGTTCATTCGCGGAGAGAAAGGGATTCGAACCCTTGATCCGCTTGTGACGGATACACGCTTTCCAGGCGTGCGCCTTAGACCACTCGGCCACCTCTCCATCTCTGTTTTTGCAATTGTTCACGTACACTTGTAGCCTCGTATTTCAAGCCGCTAAATTAAAAAAAAATCAATAACCTAATCCCTAATGTGTTTTTTTTTATGATTTAATACGAAATAAATCATAAATTTAGAATGAGTAAAAACAACAAATATGCAATTTTTGTGCCGTAACTGTAGCATGTTCCCGATTTTATTGCCATTGAATTGTTGTCATCCTGTTTCTCCCGGGTCATTCGTCATAAATCACATGTAATACGGTTTCGCCCACTGCCCTTAGTGTGTATGTATCGATAACATCCATGGTATCATCAGTGGTATGCCATTCGGGGAAAAACCCATGCCGGGTGTCCGGGTTCTGATGAATTATGTTAATCGTTGGTATGTTGCGTATGGTATTCAGATAATAGTGGTCGTCGGTTACGTGGTTGCCGTCGCGCTCCGGGAAAAGGTTTTCATATCCGAGCTGCCTGCCTGTTTCCCAGACTTTCCTTACGACCTGCGGGGCATAGAGCATTGAATAGCCTTCCCGGAGGAATGTGGCACCGGAGGCGCCGACCATGTCAAGCAGGATACCATAGCGGGCCATATAGTCGGACCGGTGCGGGTTTTTAGCCCAGTGCTGCGACCCGAGCGCCCAGCTATCATCGTTACGTCCGGCCGTCGATTGATGCGCACCATAATCTTCTGCATCAAAAAAGATGATGTCGATGCCAATATCAGGCTGATACTCGCTGATCAGGCGCGCTATTTCCAGCAATACACCAACCCCGCTTGCTCCATCGTTGGCCCCGTCAATCGCTGTATAATGCTTCTCCGGGTCCGGATCATAATCGGCATATGGACGGCTGTCCCAGTGGGCGCATAACAGTATGCGGCGTCGCGTTTCAGGCTGAAAAGCGCCGATAATATTTTTGATATGCAATACCGTACCGTCATAGGCCCTGACGCGTGTCTCTTGCGTGTATAAGGTATCAGCAAAACTGCCCAGCCGTTGGGCCAGCCATTTACCGGCTTCCTGGTGAGCTTCTGTGTTTGGTACCCGGGGACCGAAAGCCACTTGTTTGTCAATGAAGTAATAGGCTGAGTCAGCATTAAATGAAGGAACCTGCCGGGCTTCTGCAGGAGCCTCCCCGGTATGATCATCACTCCCGCCGCGGTCCGGGTCACCACCACAGGCAATGATCCCGATAAGGGCAAGGAGCAGGATGAGGGAACGGCGTGAAACAGCTTGCAAAATCATTCTTTTCATGTCCGGGAATTAGTACGTTACAAATTTACCTTTTTTTTCAGATAAAGAATAAGGAAATAGCGGGTGGCTAGTTAAAATATTTTTGCTATATTTGCAAGCAAATTAAGTAATTGTTCAATAATAGTGGTGTTGCCTGTTAGGTGAGGCTACTGGATGAACACAGGCTACTGCTCAAAAACGTCCACAGACGCCAATGGGTAGAACAGGCTTTGTCGGATTAAGGCATTGTCCAAAGTAGCTTCCCTTTTGCAGGGATAAGTCATCCAGAGCTAAAACTCAACAAGGGGCCGTCCGACCGGGGAGTTTCCTGTACGGGATATTTCCCTGATTTGTGTCCAAAGCCCCCCTTCCAATGTTTCCGGGAAGGGTTTTTTGTTGCTTTTCCATCATCTTTCAAGGTGTTACATATCAGGCAATCCACCATCATCAGGAAAGGAGGGAGCCATGACTATCGTGGATACCGATCAGAAAAACAAAGTCATTGAAGGCCTGGTGCTGGCAAAGGAATGGGATGCCCTGGTAACCATTCTGAAAAAAATGCCGGTGGTAGAAGTGGTTGAAATCTTAAAAGACCTCGACCACCCTGACCTGATTGAGGTGTTGGGCCATTTCGGACCGGAAGAACAAGGCTACATCGTTTCCGATTTCGACCCGGAAATGCAGTTAGCCCTTTATGAACATCTTGGCCCCAGACGCTTTTCCGCCATCTTTACGCAGATGGCTTCAGATATCCGGGCGGACTTCTACCAGGAGCTCGACCGCGAAGACCAGCTGCGACTCTTGCCATACCTGGATAAAAAAACACGCGAAAACGTCGTCAAACTTAGCTCTTACGATCCCGATACCGCCGGGGGGATCATGAGTACCGACTTCGCCACGATACTCGGTGATATGTCAGCCGCCGAAGCGATCGAGAAAGTAAGGCGCGATGCCCCATCAAAAAAGATGATCTACTACCTCTATGTAGTCGATGACGATATGATGCTGCACGGCTTCACCACCCTCAAAGACCTGATCATGGCAGATCCGGATACCTCCATATGGAATATCATACATAAAGACTTCGCCTGGGTGGAAGTGGACGATGACCAGGAAACCGTGGCGCAGAAAATTGAGAAGTATGACCTGGTAGCCATTCCGGTTATCAACAAATATGGCCAGCTGGCCGGTATTGTCCGTCACGACGAAGCCATCGATGTGATCCAGGCCGAGCAGACCGAAGACATGGAGAAGTTCATGGGTATCGTGCCCGACCTGGAAAGCCTCGACTATCCGGAGACAAGCGTGTTAAGCCACTTTAAAAGAAGGGTCACCTGGGTGGCCTCACTGGCCGTTATTGGTACCATATCCGGGGTGATCATACACAGCTATGAGAATGCCATGTCGGCCCTGATTGTCCTGGCACTTTATATGCCAATGGTAGCCGACACCGGCGGGAATGTGGGCTCCCAGGCAGCAACCGTAGTGATTCGGGCCATGGCGCTGGGACAGATTACTGTCAACAGCTGGTTACAAATTTTATTTAAAGAAGCCAGGATCGCCATTCTGGTTTCCTTGGTTCTTGGCATCATCGCCTATGGCAAAATACTTTTCCTGTCCTGGAATACGGCTCTGCCCTCGGGGCACAGCCTCTTCTTTGTTGCTTTTGGTATTTCCCTGGCACTGTGTATTCAAGTAATTACAGCAACACTCATTGGTGCCAGCCTGCCGCTGATCGTCAAACGGCTGGGCGGTGACCCTGCCGTAGCTGCCAGCCCTGCTATTACCACTTTCGTGGATATCACCGGCCTGCTGATCTACTTCAGCGTCGCCACGATGATGTTCTTCTGAGGCGGTGAAC
>JAWLDT010000096.1:0-6511 GCA_041686485.1 Bacteroidales bacterium
GTTCACTGTTTACTTCCTCCCTTGTCCGAATACGGGCACACTATGTTCGTATACGAACAACACCCTGCGCTGTCAAACAATTTTGTGCTAAAAAACGTTAAGTTACCCGGAAAACTATAAACGTTTCAAAAGTTTTTTTACCTTCGCCAGCCGTTCGATCGAGACAGAATAACCTTTAGTAACCGCAATGTTTATTGGCTTTGGTATAAATTTTGACAGGAAGTTCATATCTCGCATAAACAGGCTTTATTTATAATACTGTTACCATCGTTATGGTTGTACAAACAAGAATCGTTACCCAGGCTTCTGAGATGTTTTTGAGAAATGGAATTCGTTCAGTTACTATGAACGACATTGCCGAAAGCCTTGGTATTTCCAAACGTACGCTCTATGAGCATTTTTCTAATAAGGAAGCCTTGCTATCCCAGTGCATCGACTATATACATGCGGAAAATTTGGCAATACGTCGTCAACAGCATCTTGATGCGAATAACACCGTAGATTTTATACACCGCCATTTCAGGTATGCCCTGGAAAGGATCAATAGCACGCATCCAAATTTTATCAATGAATTGTATAAATACCACCCGAAGATCTGGAATACGAAAATTGCGCCCCTCATGGAGGAACGTGAAACGTTTACCAGGCAACTGATACAGGATGGTATTGAAGAAGGATACTTTCTTTCTGATACGAACCCGGAGATTGCAACCAAGCTGCTTTATGCTCAGGTTGATATGATCTCTGACCTGGAGCGCTTTCCTCCGGAACGTTTTACAAGGCATGAACTGATCCGGCATATCACGATCAGCTTTATCAGGGGTCTGGCTACAGAGAAAGGCTTAAAAGAGGTAGAAACATTGTTTTACGATAATAATTAGAAAATATGTTTGACATGGAAAGAATCAGGTATTGTTACATGGCCTTGCTGTTAGGTGCAGGGTTGCTGCTGGCCCCTGTTTCAGCATTATTGGCACAGGACACACCCGATACGCTTGTAGTGGATATACAGGAGGCCATGGCCATTGCGAGGGAGCACAACCCGACCCTCGAGGTCGCTGCTTTGGAAGTGGAAAGCAAAGAGGTGGGGGTTCAGGAAGTTCGTGGCAACTACCTGCCTTCCCTGAATATCAGCGGTAATTATAACCGAAATATCATGCGACCCATTATTTTTCTGCCTGAAGACAGCCCGTTTGGGGGAGACGGCTACCTTGAGGTGGGCTCTGATAATAGCTTTATGGGAGTCCTTTCCGCCAACATGCCGTTGTTAAATCTCGGTCTTAACCGCTCGCTCAGGGCTGCAAGGACGGAGAAGCAGCTGGCCAGGGAGCAGTTTCGCGGCAGTAAAATTGAACTGGAGTACAATGTGCAGACCGCTTTTTTCGACGTGTTGCTTGCCAAAGAATCAAAGGAAGTGATGCAGGAAAGCCTGCGAAATGCTGAGGAGAACCTGCAACGCACCCGTCGCATGCAAGAAGAAGGGGTGGTTGCCGAATACGACCTTATCCGGGCGGAGGTGCAGACAGAAAACCTGCGTCCCAATGTGATGGAAGCTGAAAATGCCCATGAAACCGCCCTGAATTATTTAAAAGCCCTGATAGGACTCGATGAAACCCAACCACTGGCCATTCGTGGCAACCTGTCCGATCTCGCAGTTTCCCGTTTGTCTGATTTCAGGGTTGACGCAGCGTACGAGGGTCTGGACCAAAACACACAGCTCGTCCAGATGGATATTCAACTGGACCTGATAAACCATCAGCAGGAGGTGGCCAAAGCAGGAGGCCTTCCATCCCTGAACCTTGCCGGCAACTATCAGTATCAGACAGAGGCCGACCATTTCCGTATCGGCGACCTTCGGTGGGTTGAAACCTTTTCTGCCGGCCTTCAGGTTACCATTCCTTTATTTAACGGTTTTGCCGTCCGCCACCAGACCAGACAACTTGAGATCCTGGAGGATCAGATCAGCCTCGAAAAAGCTTATCTGGAAGATAACCTGAGTATCCAGCTGGAGAGTATCCTTAAATCTATCAGGGTAGCTATGGAGAAAACAACCACGGCCAGGAGCAATGTGCGTATGGCCGAAAGAGGTTATGAAATTGCCCAGACACGCTATGAGACCGGACAGGGCACCCTCATGGAGTTGAATGACAGCGAGATGGCCCTGACACAGGCGCGTTTCAACCTGTTGCAGGCTCAGCACGAAGTCCTGGAGGCTAAAGCCGAATATGATCAGTTTATCGGAGAAAACAAACAACTATAAATAGTACAATAATTAATATGGAAGTCATGAAAGGATTTTGGAAAAAGCATATCATCATTTTTTTAGTCATGTTGCCGGCCGTAGTTTCCTGCGACATACTGGAGGAGGAGGAGGACAGGACAGAACCTTCGCCCGTGCTTGTTGAACTTACTGAGCTGGAGACAACGACGCTGACGGATGAGCTGCACTCGACCGGTGTTATCAATGCTTATGAAGAAGCCTATGTCGGTGCGCCTACCCCCTCACGTATCGAAGAAATATTGGTGGACGTAGGCGATCAGGTAGAAAAAGACCAGTTGCTGGTTCAGATGGACCGGACCCAGCTGCATCAGGCCCGGGTGCAGCTGGATAACCTTAAAGCAGACCTTCGCCGCCTGGATACCCTCCTTGAAATCGGTGCTGTGACGCAACAGAATTATGAACAGCTGAAAACCCAGTATGAGGTTGCCAAAAGCAATGTCGAAAACCTGGCCGAAAACACCAGGATCAGGGCCAATATCCCAGGTGTCATCACCGGAAGGTATTTCAGTGATGGCGAAGTGTTCTCGATGTCGCCCACCACACCGGAAGGAAAGATTGCCATCGTTTCCCTGAAACAGATTGATCCGGTAAAGGTGATGATCGGTGTTTCCGAGCGCTACTTCTCTGTTGTGGAAAAAGGGCAGGAAGCTACACTGGAACTGGACATTTTTCCCGGGAGGACATTTACCGGTACCGTTTATAATGTGTATCCTACCATTGACAGAAGGTCAGGCACATTTCAGGTAGAGATTTTGGTTGAGAATGATGATCAGACCCTGCGTCCCGGGATGTACGCCCGAGTCAGCCTGAATGTAGGTGAGGTAGAAGGCCTGCTGGTACCGGCCCTTGCCGTACGCAAGCAATCAGGATCAGACGAACGCTTCGTCTTTGTTGTAGAAGATGGTATCGCCCACCGGCGGGTTGTTGAGCTCGGAAGAACATTGGACGACAAGCAGGAGATACTGAAGGGGGTCGAAGCGGGTGAGATGCTGGTTACTACCGGACAGCACAACCTGATGGACCAGGACGAAGTAGAGATCGTAAATCAATAAAACAAGCCATTACCGATGAAAATATACCGTTCCGCAGTACAAAAACCGGTAACCACCCTGATGTTGTTTGTGGCCGTCATGGCCATAGGTGTCTACAGTCTTCAGAACATTCCTGTTGACCTGTATCCGGAGATTGAGCCACCGATCATCAGTGTGTTTACCCAATATCCGGGCGCCAGCGCTGCTGATATTGAATCGCAGGTGACCCGGCCCCTGGAGGACAATCTGAGTACAGTGTCTGAGCTGAAGGAGATCTCTTCGGTGTCGCGTGACCAGGTGTCAACCATTATCATCGAGTTTGAGTACGAGACCAACCTCGATGAGGCTACCAACGAAATCCGTGACGTGATCGACCGTATCGAGCGTTTTCTTCCTGAAGACATTGAACAGCCTACGATCTTTAAGTTCAGTTCGGCCATGATCCCTGTCATGGTTATGGCCGCTACGGCTGATGAGAGCTATCCTGCCCTGGCCAAAATCATTGACGAAGATGTGGTAAACCCGCTCAACCGTATCGAAGGTGTAGGAACGGTCCAGGTCTCGGGACAACCTATCCGGGAAGTCCATGTGGATGTGGACCCTGAAAAATTGGACGCTTATGACCTGACCGTGGCCGAGATCGGCGGGATCCTCGCTGGTGAAAACATCAACATGCCATCAGGGAATATCAGGATGGGGCTCATGGATTATCCCCTGCGATTTACCGGGGAGTTTGAAGAGAGTCGCAACATAAAAGACATTGTAATCAGCAATCTTGATGGGAATCCGGTATATGTAAAAGATGTTGCTGAAGTAAAAGACACCCTGAGGGAACTGACCATTGAAGAGCGTCTAAACCAGGAGAAAAGTCTCTCGATCATCGTTCAACGGCAATCAGGTGCCAATACTGTTCAGATTGCCAATGATATCAATGAAGAACTGCCTTCCATACGGGATAACCTCCCACCTGATGTGGAGCTGTTAACCATCATTGACCTGTCAGAATTTATCACCGACTCTGTCGATAACCTGGTGAACATTCTGTATTTCGCCGCCATTTTTGTGACCATCGTGGTATTGTTTTTCATTGGTCGCTGGCGGGCCACGTTCATTATCATTCTGACGATACCGGTATCGCTTATCGGCGGATTTATTTATCTTTTCTATGCCGGTAATACACTAAACCTGATATCACTATCAAGCCTTACGATCGCCATGGGAATGGTGGTGGATGACGCTATCGTGGTCCTGGAGAATAGCGCCAAACAGATAGAGCGAGGCAGTTCCCCCCGTGAGGCAGCCATTTATGGCACCAATGAGGTGGGCCTTGCCGTTGTGGCGTCAACCCTGACGGTGTTGGCTGTTTTCCTGCCTCTGACGATGATTACCGGCCTCATGGGCCTGTTTTTCCGGCAGCTTGGCTTCATTGTAGCCATAACCGTATCGGTTTCTACGCTCGCGGCGCTGACCTTGACTCCCATGCTGATATCAAAGCTGATGAGTTCAGGTGGTGGTCCCAGTAAGGGTCTCGGTCCCAAAACCTCTGCTGCGCTTATACGTATACTGGACGGAATTGATAACCTATACGAACGCATTCTGACCTGGGCGGTCGGACATAAAATGCTGGTTGTCATTATCTCGGTACTAATCTTTATCTCAAGCTTTTTGCTGTTGCCCTTCATCGGGTCAAGTTTTATGCCCGAGGCTGACCAGAACAGGCTGGATGCCGACATCGAACTGCCGATTGGATTGCGGCTTGAGGAAACGGCTAAAACAGCCCGTTCTCTGGAAGAGTTGCTTGAAAACCATTACCCGGAGGTGGATATGTACAGTGTGAGTTCCGGCGCAAGTGCTGATGCCATTTTTGCTACAGCAGCCGGCAGTCATACCATCGATCTCACCATGCGTCTTGTTCCGCAGGACGAGCGGGAACGTGATGTCTGGGAACTAGCTGAATCGTTGCGACAGGACCTTGCGACCTATCCGGAAATCGTTAACTATAGTGTAGACACCCAGGGAGGCCCTGGCATGGGCATGGGGGCACCCGTCGAAATTGAGATCTTTGGGGATGACTTTGATGAAACCAGCCGCATTGCCAATGACCTTGTTCAACGAATGGAGAAGATCGAAGGTGTTCGGGATATCGGTATCAGCCGCAACCCCGAACGACCTGAGTTACGTATTGAGCCTGACCAGGAGAAAATGTCGATGTATGGCCTGAACGCCAGCACGGTTGCAAACACGATCCGTAACAGCATCGATGGCATGACAGCTACGCTCTACCGGGAAGAGGGGGAGGAGTATGATGTTGTGGTGCGCTATAAAGAAGCGTTCCGTGAATCCATCGACCATGTTGAAAATATCTTTGTCCGCACCCCTATGGGGCATAGGGTGCGCGTCAAAGAATTTGCCAGGGTGGAAGAGTATTATTCGCCACCCAATATCGAGCGTAAAAACCGGATGCGTTACCTGACGGTGTCGAGCTCCCTGTATGAGCGCTCTCTGGGTGACGTAACCGCTGATATCCAGGCAGAGCTGGACCAGATGGACATCCCGGATAACATTTATGTGGAATTTGGCGGGGAGATAGAAGACCAGCAAGAGGCATTTTCAGATCTCGGCTTGCTCCTGGCATTGGCCATATTTCTTGTATATGTGGTGATGGCTGCCCAGTTTGAGTCGTTCCGCATGCCATTCATCATCATGCTGGCGGTACCTTTCGCTTTCTCGGGTGTGATGCTCGCATTATTCATTACCGGCACCGAGTTGTCCGTTATTTCTATGCTGGGGGGTATCATTCTGGTCGGTATCGTGGTGAAGAACGGTATTGTGCTTGTTGACTATACCAACCTGATGTATAACCGGGGCATGAGTGTGGTGCAGGCGGTTATTACCGCCGGCAAATCACGTCTGCGGCCTGTATTGATGACGACACTGACTACTTTGCTGGCCATGATCCCCATGGTGCTCTCCAGCGGTGAGGGGGCTGAGATCTGGGCTCCCATGGCGATAGCCGTCATAGGCGGTCTGACTTTCTCAACCCTGGTGACACTGGTGTTTGTACCGGTCGTGTATGCCATGTTTGGCGCCAGAAAGGTAAAGCAAGAACGCAAGAAAGTACATAAACGCGTTAATGGTAAACGGTGAAAAAAGCTCGAAGCTGAAAGCTGGAAGCAGAGAAGAAGTTAGAAGTTGGAAG
>JAWLDT010000097.1:0-6037 GCA_041686485.1 Bacteroidales bacterium
GGCCGGCCAAGTCCGGCCTGCAACTGTGGTGACAGGCCAAACCCAGCCTACACAGCTCTTAGTTCCCAGCACACTGTTCACCATTCTCTTCTTCCTTCACTGTTTACTGTTCACTGTTCACTGTTTACTGTTTACTGTTTACTGTTTACTGTTCACTGTTCACACTTCTTCCTTCCAACCTCTTTTCTCCTTGACATTTTCTATCCTGATGTCCAGTGGCCTGTTAATCCAGCTCTTTGGCAATAACGATGGAGGCGATGGTACCATCCCCGACGGCCGTGGTTATCTGGCGTATCTGTTTGCTGATGACATCGCCCGCGGCAAACACATCCGGCAAATTGGTCCGCATATTTTCATCCACCTTCAGATACCCCCAATCATCGGTTTCCAGCTGGCCATTGATATTTTCGAGGTTGGGCTTCATGCCGACAAAGACGAACACCCCATCACTGACCAGATCCTTCATCTCACCAGATTGGAGATCTTCTACCTTCACTTTCATTTTATCGCCCTCGCGATAAAATCCGCGTGGCTCATGCGAATAGAGGACATTGATCTTCGGGTCGGCCAGTGCCTTCTCCTGGGCGGTTTTATTAGCCGTTAAGTAGGGGAACTGCTGTACCATGGTGATTTTGGAAGCAAATTTGGAGATCAGCTCGGATTCCTCAACGGCTGTGTTGCCACCACCAATGATGACCACTTCCTTGTCGTGAAAATATTTGGCATCACAAGTGGCACAATAGGAAATCCCTTTCCCGTAATAGGTCTGCTCTCCTTCAATATTCAGGTACCGCGGTGATGCGCCGGTGGTGATCAGGATCTTTTTGGCCCGGATTGTTTCGTGACCGTCTACCAAAACCTCTTTCTTCAATAGGTCCACGTGGTTGATCTCCACCGCTACCTTCATTTTAGCACCGGCAGCCTTGGCTTGTTCAGACATATTATGGGCCAGCATAAAACCTGCCTGTGGCTCAACAAACCCGGGATAGTTGCTGATCTGGTGGGTAGTGGTTACCTGTCCGCCGGGCAGGAGGGGGTCTACGATAATGGTATCAACCTTCGCCTGTGCAAGGTAGATCGCAGCTGCCATTCCGGCAGGACCACCTCCAAGCACAATGGTTTCGGTGTCGGTGGTTACCGGCTCTATCGAATCATGGATCGCTTTAACACGATCCTCAGGCAACAGGGCATCCAGGTTCCGCATGATCGCTGATCGCTTGATGCCACCTGTCAGCACCTCACCTGTCTGTTCTCCATCTTTGAAAAAAAGCAGTGTCGGGGATGACTTAACCCCCAGACGATCGGCAAGCTCACGGTTGCCCTGCCGGAATATTTTCAGGAAACGGACATCATTTCCATACAGGTGGTGCAATGCCTCAAACTTGGGTGCCAGTGCTTCACAGGGCGGACATTCAGTGGAGTAAAAGTCCAGCACCACCAACGAATGTTCGTTTAACTCCTTCTCAAATGCATCTTGATTAATCTCTGTCATAGGATTTAAATTTTTTCATTATGATGTAGACGCCGGTTTGCGCCATCAAAAGGTCATTACAGAATCAGCCGGTACCAGCGTACTATTTGTTCTTATATATGTATTTATATTTTTCTATATCAAATCCTCTGCCAAAATAAAACAGCTGACAATTTGACAAACATACAGAAAAATTATATAACTACATTAGTGTTGCGTTGTTTTATTACTTAAAAAATACTTGTTAATAATCAGTGTGTTACAAGTGAGAACGATTCAATTGTTTATGAAATCAAAAAACAGCCTAAAAAACCCTGTAAGCCTTGCCAGTATTAGGATTCAAGGCATATAAGTGAATAGCAACGCAACAGTAGTGATATAACTATTGAATCGCTTGCTGATATATTATAATGCACCTACTTATATTTATATCTCTTGTGCATTTATGTTTTAAAATTATGTTTAATTTTACATTACTATAATTCACACGAAAACACACCCTATGATCAAAAAAGTACTGGTTGCAAACCGCGGAGAGATTGCAGTACGCATTATTCGTTCATGCCGGGAGCTGGGTCTTGGTACGGTGGCTGTCTATTCGGATGCTGACCGCCGCGCTATG
Source organism: Bacteroidales bacterium (assembly GCA_041686485.1). Classification (GTDB taxonomy): domain Bacteria; phylum Bacteroidota; class Bacteroidia; order Bacteroidales; family UBA7960; genus PUPG01. Next base: position 2,094 of record JAWLDT010000097.1, read on the forward strand.
CATGTGCTGTATGCTGATGAAGCGTGGCACATTGGTCCCTCGACATCGGTACAGTCTTATCTGAATATTGATAACATAATAGCGGCAGCGCTTGCGAGTGGTGCGGATGCCATTCATCCAGGTTATGGTTTTTTATCGGAGAATCCTGATTTCCCGGAGCGCTGCCATGAGGAAGGCATCATTTTCATCGGACCATCATCGTATGCCATCGCCACCATGGGTGATAAAATTAAGGCACGTAAAACCATGACGGATGCAGGGGTTCCGGTCGTACCGGGCGCCAGGAAGGCAATATCGACGGAGCAGGAGGCCCTGGATGTGATACATAAGATTGGACTTCCGGTGATGATCAAGGCATCAGCCGGTGGTGGTGGTAAAGGTATGCGACTGGTAAATTCGGAAGCGGACATAACCTCATCGCTGCGTTCTGCCCGTTCGGAGGCCAAAACCGCCTTTGGAAATGACGCCGTCTTCATTGAGAAATATATTGAGTCGCCTCATCATATTGAATTTCAAATCCTGGCCGATCAGCATGGCCATGTGGTGCACCTTTTTGAACGTGAATGTTCGGTACAGCGACGTCATCAGAAAATTGTTGAGGAGACACCGTCACCCATACTGACCCCCGAACGCCGTCAGCAGATGGGTGAAACAGCGGTTGCTGCCGCAAAAGCAGTTGACTATCAGGGCGCAGGAACCATCGAGTTTATCGTTGACAAAAACCTGAATTACTACTTCCTGGAAATGAACACCCGTCTGCAGGTGGAACACCCCATCACCGAACGGGTCGTGGGTGTTGACCTGGTAAAAGACCAGATTCACATTGCCAATGGCTTGCCGCTGGCATATCGTCAGGAGGAGCTTCAACAGCAGGGCCATGCCATAGAGTGCCGGGTGTATGCCGAAGACCCTGAAAATAATTTCATGCCGGCCCCGGGAAAAGTAACCCATATTGACATCCCCTATGGTGTGGGTGTTCGCGTGGATGGCTCCATCTATGAAGGTTTTGAGATCCCGCTCTATTATGACCCCCTGATTGCCAAGCTGATCGTCTGGGGAAAAGACCGCCGTGAAGCCCTGGAGCGTTCCCGGCGGGCTTTACAGGAGTTCAAGATTACAGGGGTGAAAAACAACTTAAACTTCCTGGAGCGCATCATGTTAACCAAAGATTTTTCAAATGGTGATTATACCACCCATTTCATTGATGAAAATGAAAGCGCACTCATACAAGATGAATCCCACGATGAGCTTAGCGAGGATATCGTCATGATTTCGGCTCTCATGGAGTACCTGCGTAAGATTCGCAAAGCCAGCCCCAAAGAAATGACGGCTTTGAAAAATAACTGGAAGGACTACAGCAGGGTACGAAGTGTGCTCAAGTTATAACAAACGCTGCAGGTTACCACCCCGTAGCAATTGGATTACATATTTTACAAATATTGCCGTAACCCTAAGACTGTTTCATCATGTCATACGAAGTAAAGCTAAAAGACCGTATTGCCCGGATTGAAGTCATCAGCCAAAATGGCAATGAGCTCCTTGTGTCTGTCGATGGAAAAGAGTATGCACTTGATTTTGTGAAGATCGGCAAAGGAAGTTACTCCATTCTGCACCGAAACAAATCCTTTAATGTAGAGTTGATCCCCATTGAGGGCGTCAAAAAATACAATGTAAACACCGTGAAAAAAGGCTTTGAGGTGGAAATCATCGACGCAGAGTCAAAGTACCTGGCAAACCGCCAGGCGGGTGAAGATGAAGCCGAGTCCGTCATCAGCTCTCCTATCCCGGGCAAGGTTGTCAAACTCTATGTAAATGAAGGAGATCAGGTTGAGGAGGGACAGACCGTTGTGATCATTTCTGCCATGAAAATGGAGAGTGAATTCAAGGCACCACGATCAGGGGTTGTCAGTGCCATAAAGGCATCAGAAGGAGACAGTGTAGAGGCACGACAGGGCATTATTTACATTGACTATACCTGACAGGTTATTGGGCAGCCTTCCATCTTTTGAATTGAACCAACACAGAATACATATGGATAACTCTAAAACCGACAAGAACGAAGAACTGGACAAACGTCACCGGCAAGCTGAAATGGGTGGCGGACCTGATCGGATAGCAAAGATCCATGCCTCGGGTCGCAAAACAGCCAGGGAACGAATTGACCTGCTAATGGATCCCGAAACCTTTGTGGAGATCGACAAATTGGTGGTACACCGCAACCATGAGTTTGGGATGGATCAGCAGAAGATCCCCGGCGATGGTATAGTAACCGGATATGGCAAGGTAGACGGCCGGCTAATTTATGTCTTCGCCCAGGATTTTACCGTCTTTGGCGGCACCTTAAGTCGTGCCAATGCCGATAAAATCGTTAAGATCCAGGATCTGGCCATGAAAATGGGTGCCCCCCTGATTGGGTTGAACGACAGTGGTGGCGCCCGCATCCAGGAAGGTGTGGAGAGCCTGGCAGGTTATGCGGATATTTTTATGCGCAATGTACGAGCCAGCGGTGTAATACCGCAAATATCCGCGATATTGGGTCCTTGCGCCGGCGGAGCGGTTTATTCCCCGGCTCTCACCGACTTTATTTTCATGACCAGGGAAACCAGTTACATGTTTGTAACCGGCCCTGATGTCATCAAAACGGTAACCCACGAAGAGGTAACCAAGAATGAGCTGGGTGGTGCCAGCACCCATAACAGTAAGAGTGGCGTGGCGCATTTTCGTGCCGAAAATGATGAGCAGGCCATGATGATGCTTCGGGAATTACTGAGCTTTTTACCCGCCAACAACATGGAAGATCCGCCAGTGAAGCCCTGCACCGACTCTGCCCACCGCACCGATGACAAACTGCAGGATCTTATCCCCGACAATCCCAATAAAGCGTATGATATCAAGGAGATCATTTACAGCGTGGCGGATGACCATCACTTCTTTGAAGTCCAGCCACATTATGCACGCAACGTGGCCATAGGCTTTGGCCGTCTGAACGGTAAACCTGTTGGATTTGTGGCCAACCAGCCAGACGCGCTTGCAGGGGTACTCGATATTGATGGGTCAAACAAAGCGGCGCGATTTGTCCGGTTCTGCGACGCTTTCAACATCCCCCTGATCACCTTAACCGATGTACCCGGATTCCTTCCCGGCGTTGATCAGGAACATAGGGGTATTATCAAGCACGGTGCGAAGCTGATCTACGCTTATGCGGAAGCTACTGTCCCCAAGATCAATGTTATCACGCGTAAAGCCTACGGGGGAGCATACTGTGTGATGTCGAGCAAACAGCTGGGTGGCGATGTTAATTACGCCTATGCCGGGGCCGAGATCGCGGTAATGGGACCAGATGGGGCCGTCAGCATTCTGTACCGGAATAAGTTGTCAGAAGAAGAAAAGGCTAATGCGGTAACCGATTATCGCGAAAGGTTCTGCACTCCCTACAAAGCCGCCGGCCTGGGATATCTCGATGAAGTAATCCACCCACGCCATACCCGGCTGAAACTCATCCAGGCGCTTGAAATGACCGAAAACAAAAGGGAAAACCTGCCACCGAAGAAACACGGCAATTTGCCGTTATAGCCTCAGTATCTTTTATCGCTATTTATCTTGAGACGGTATTATGGCCATAAAAAAAACATGATAATTATAATTCGGCAGATTTGGAAGTCAGATACGCTTCACTGAATCAACAGACAAAAAATAGCTGTTCCGCCAATTTCAGGATAAATAAGAACACCTGACAATTGTTCTTTGCCTGGATAATTTGTGATTTGGATTTTTATTATATTTGCAGCGAAATACACAAGGTCGTGTTATTGCATATCCGGGGCGTTAGCTCAGTTGGTTCAGAGCGCATGCTTGACAGGCATGAGGTCGCTGGTTCGATTCCAGCACGTCCCACTTGATTTTCAAGTAGTTACATCTTTTAAGGGTGTAGCTGCTTTTTTATT
>JAWLDT010000098.1:0-2736 GCA_041686485.1 Bacteroidales bacterium
CCACCACGTGCGTCACACTATTGAAACCAATACAACAATCAGCCTGACCGCATGACAACAGCCCAGTACAATCAGTGTGTTGACAGGTATTCGGATGGCGTGTATCGCTTTATCCTGAAAAATATCCGTGACCAGGACAGGGCCATGGATGTGGTGCAGGACAGTTTTGAAAAGCTGTGGCTGAAGGTGGCGGAGATCTCTTTTGAGAAGGCCAGGTCGTATCTGTTTACCACGGCCTACCGCACCATGATCGACCACATACGGCGGGAAAGCCACCAGGAACCCATGGAAGATATTACCATGAATAACCACGGCTATGAGGATGAATACCTCGGACTGAAAGAGATCCTGGACAAAGGTTTGTCGCGGCTGCCCGCCGATCAGCGTTCGGTGATCATGTTGCGCGATTATGAAGGCTATAACTATCGCGAGATTGGCGAGATCACCGGTTTGTCCGAGTCACAGGTAAAGGTATATATCTACCGGGCAAGGGCTTTTTTGAAGAATTACATTCGACGGCTGGATGTGGTCATGTAGCTGTCTGACAATAACAAACAAGGGATGCATATCAACAGGCACAATTACGCTTCTTTTTTCCTCGATTATTTTGAGGGAAACCTGCCGGAAGACCGGATAGGGGAGCTGTTATCTTTTCTGGAGGAGCATCCTGACCTGAAGGCTGAATTTGACGCGTTTGAGCTCGTCAGCCTGCCGGACGATGATGCCGTACCTTTCCCGGATAAGGCTTCCCTGAAGAAAACGGACACCCTGCCTGATGCTCCGGACTCCGAAAATTATGAGTCTTTGTTTGCCGCTTACGCAGAAGGTGACCTGGATGAAGCTACTGCGCGAAAGGTGGAACAGTTTGCCCGGAGTGATCCTTTTTATGAACGGGAGCTTCGATTGATGGGGCATGCCAGGCTTACCCCGGACGAGGCGATAGCTTTTCCCGCTAAGGCGGCATTGAAAAAACACCGCTCCGGCATGACTGTCCGCCAACTCTGGCCGGTGGTATCCGCTGCGGCAGCCGTGCTGTTGCTGGCGGTGCTCTTCCATGCCCTGCTTCCGTTGATGCACAGCCCGCAGGTGGCTGAAGAAATACCGTTGATCGATGCCCCGGTTGCCAGTGAAGGCGTGTCTGCTCCCGGTGAGCTGCCTGCCCCGCTGCCACCGATCCCCGCACAACCGCTCACCGCAGACAATATCCCGGAAACGGCCATAGAATCAAGCCCGGCAGCATCTGACCCCGGCTCTCATGTGCCCGGACTGGCTGACCAACCAAATCTGGCTTCTGTTACCTCACCTTCCGGGAGCCGGGAACTTGCCGACATCCATGAAGTCCGGCCTTTGCTGGCCAGCGGATTAACGCCGGCACCCGTAACGGCCCTGGAAAGATCTTCAGCGGCAGAAGAAGCTTCCCTTCAGTCCCGCAGAACCCATTACTGGCAGACTTATCAGGAGCAGCTGGCAGAATTTGTGGCTGATGAGGCTGATGGATCTTTACAGGCGGGTGAATCCTCCCGGCAGTCAATGGCAGTTTCTCAATTTGCCCGTAACCAACTGCAGGAGCGAACCGGCATGGACATTGACGCTGTTGAAGCGGTTGCTGCCAGCGATGGCAGGACGTTGCGGGAGCTGGCAGGTGTTGGACTGGCGGGGCTGAACACCCTGCTGGGCGAGCCTGTTATCCTGGAGGAAGAACCCGGACAGGATGGTCGTATTACAAAGGTGGTCATTGCTGACCTGATTGAGTACAGGCGGGGGCGCGCTACCGATTAGCAGCGCCTTTGTTTTCTGGCCGCCGGTGCTTCCAGCGGCGGTGCGACCAAAGCCAGTGAGCGGGCGACTGGCGAATCTCACGCTCCAGCAAAGCCATAAATCTTTCTGAAAGCTCCCCCTCCATGGTTTCGGAAGGGTTGTCCGAGATCTTTTCACCATGTAACTCATACTGCCCCCGACGCACGCGGCGAAGCGCCACGAAAAATACGGGCATGTTCATCCGGCGTGCCAGCTTTTCCGGTCCGGCATTGACCGGCGTATCCTGCGACAGAAAGGTGGTCCAGTAAGCATGATCCGGGTTGGGGGTCTGATCAGCGATCAAGCCCATGATAAAAGGATTCTCATCTTTCAGGTGCCTGACCACCGTCCGGCCGACATTGTTCTTGGGTACCAGTTCATGCGAAAAACGACCGCGAAGCTTTATCATCAGTTTATCGAAGACCTGGTCTTTTAGTGGGCGGTAGGCCGGTACTATGTTGAATGGCAGGTTGATGCTGGTCACCGCGGGGACCCATTCCCAATTGCCATAGTGCCCCAAAAGCCCGATAAACGACTGGCCATTATCATAATAGGACTGCGTGAGTTCACGGGTTTTTTCGCTGAGCCGGCAACGTCTTCTGACCTCATCATCCGAAATGTGAAGCAGCTTGATTGTCTCAACCACCACATCAGCCAGGTGACGGTAGAACCCCCGGGCAATGCCACGGATCTCTTTTTCCTTCTTCTCCGGGAAGGCATTCCGCAGATTGTGCAACACCACCTTCTTCCGGTAGCGAATGACATCCGCCATCAAAAACGCCAGAAAATCCGCAAGGACATACAACACCCGCAACGGCAGCCACGACAGCATCCTGACCAGGCCGGAAAGGATATAACTCAGGATGTTGAATGTCTTTTTTTTCAATTTACATCTGTTTATATTGACGTTAATGTCTTATCTGCAGCGTGTTGTGGTTT
>JAWLDT010000098.1:2836-5738 GCA_041686485.1 Bacteroidales bacterium
GTTCACCGTTTGTTTAGTAAAGCAGGTCATCATAGGGATACCGTTGTTTGTGAATCCGTACCACCTTGTCATACAACATGTTGCGGAAGGATTCGATGTTGTCTTTGTATTTGGCTGAGATGAAGATACAGGGGGTGTTTTCATGGGCCATCCAGGTTTCCTTCATCTCATCCAGACTAATATTTTCGCGGGTGCGGGGAGTCAGGTCGTCGTCTTCCTTTTCCACAAACGTGTATTGATCCATCTTGTTGAACACCATGATGGTTTCCTTCTCCTCCTCACCGGTGATCTCCCGGAGGGTTTCCTTCACCACGCGGATCTGCTCTTCAAAATTGGGATGGGAGATATCCACCACGTGCAGCAGGACATCCGATTCACGCACCTCGTCCAGTGTCGACTTAAATGATTCGATCAGGTGGTGGGGCAGCTTCCGGATGAAGCCGACGGTGTCAGACAGCAGGAAGGGCAGGTTGCCGATGACCACTTTGCGGACGGTGGTGTCGAGTGTGGCAAACAGCTTGTCTTCGGCAAAGACATCGGTTTTGCTCAGCATGTTCATGATGGTAGACTTGCCTGCGTTGGTATAGCCTACCAGGGCTACCCTGACGAGTTTTCCGCGATTGGACCGTTGTGTGGCCTTTTGTTTGTCGATCTGTTGCAGCTTCTTTTTGAGCAGGGCGATCTTGTCGCGCACGATCCGGCGGTCGGTCTCAATTTCTTTCTCGCCGGGCCCTTTGGTGCCGATACCGCCTTTCTGCCGTTCCAGGTGGGTCCACATCCCGGTGAGTCGCGGCAGGATGTACTGGTATTGCGCCAGCTCCACCTGTGTCCTTGCGTGGGCGGTGCGGGCGCGCATGGCAAAGATGTCGAGGATAAGGTTGCTGCGGTCGATCACACGTACCTTCATCATCTTTTCGAGGTTGCGGTGCTGCGACGGAGTCAGTTCATCATCGAAAACGAGCAGATTGGCGTTATGCGTTTCCAGGTAATCCTGGATCTCTGCGAGCTTGCCGCGCCCCAGGAAAGTCGCCGGGTCGGGCTTGCTGATTTTCTGTTTAAATCGTGTGAGAACCTCTCCCCCGGCCGTGTTTACCAGGAAAGCCAACTCGTCGAGGTATTCGTCCACCTGCTCTTGGGTCTCTCCCTGTTTGATGGCTCCTGCCAGGACAGCCACTTCCTTTTGCCGGCGTTTACTTTCTATGTTTGTTGGCATGCCGTTTGTTAACTTCTTACAATAAAGGCTTAAATCCGATAATTTCCCGCACCTCGCGGACTGTTTTGCGGGCACTCTCCCTGGCTTTTTCCGCGCCCATTCTGGCTACCTTGTCGAGGTAGTCCTTGTCGGCCGCGATTTCCCCGATCTTTTCCCGCAAAGGGGAGGTAAACCGGATCATGTCCTCTGCCAGCTGTTTTTTCATGTCGCCATAGCGGATGGTAGCCTGCTGAAAGGTTTCCATGAAGTGGTCGACCGTGTCGGGCGTGCTTACCACCCGCATGAGGTTGAAGAGGTTTTCTACCGACTGTGTCATCGGGTCGCCGGGCTTTTCAGGCCCCGAGTCGGTGGGGGCGCGCATCACTTTTTTGCGGATGACCTTCGGGTCGTCGGCCAGGAAAATGGCGTTTCCTTCCGATTCCGACTTACCCATCTTGGTGCTGCCGTCGAGGCCGGGGATTTTCACCAGTTCGTTGTCGAAGTTGTATGCCGATGGTGGCGGAAAATAATCCACCTTGTAGAGCCTGTTGAAGCGGTTGGCAAAGGTACGAGCCATTTCCAGGTGTTGTTCCTGGTCTTTACCGACGGGCACTTTGGAGGCTTTGTGTATGATGATGTCGGCTGCCATGAGCACCGGGTAAGTCAGCAAGCCGGCATTGATGTTGTCGGGTTGTGTACGGGCTTTGTCTTTGAATGAGGTACAACGCTCGAGCTCCCCTTTATAGGCATTCATATTGAGAAGGAGATACAGCTCGGCCACCTCGGGCACGTCGCTCTGGATATACAGGGTTGCCACCTCCGGGTCGATGCCGGCGGCCAGGTACTCGACAAGCACCTGTTGTACATGCCGGTTCAGATCGTCCGGCGTGGGGTGGGTTGTTAATGAGTGATAGTCGGCGATAAAGAAATAACACCGGTGTTGGTGCTGCATCTGCACGAAGTTCTTGATGGCACCGAAATAGTTTCCCAAATGCAGGTTTCCGGTCGACCGGATACCACTTACTACTGTTTCCATACCGCAAAAGTAATATTTATTTTGCTGAAAAAGTGAATCTGATTCTGCAGCGCCAAAGCCGTCAGATTAGGGTGAAAGGGTTTGAGGGAAGTTAATCGTTATCAGAAGATTGACTGACTGATAAGAACACCGGATGCCGGATGTTGTCGATAATGATGATGACCACGGCGATCACATAAAAGCTTTCCAGCATCATATCGTAAATAAAAGCCGCCACCGAAGAGGTGTAATAGGCTGTCAGCAGGAGCAGGAACAACACCTGGAAAGCGAAGAAAAGGCCGACATTCCATTTTCCTGACCGGAGCGTGGTCCTGGCACCACTGATAAATGCCACGAAAACCTGCCATGACAGCACAATGATCGTTGGGTAAAGGAGGGTTTGAATTTTTTGCGGATAGGTGGCTTCCTGGCCATCCATGATGGTGTGCACCCGGAAAATATCCTCCCCGTCCTCCCTGTCGACGGTCAGGTGGGTATCACTGCCACCAATGCTTAGCACCACGTTGGATGCAAAGGTCAACACCCTGGCGTAAATCACCTCCGCCCCGACGAACCACAGGGTGGCAACGATCAGGATACTGGCGATGAGTAAAGCTATTTTCTTAAACATGTTAATTCGGAATATTGACTTGTGGGTTTGACCCGTCCTGATTTTTGTTTACAACAAAGTGTAA
>JAWLDT010000099.1:0-5035 GCA_041686485.1 Bacteroidales bacterium
CCTGGTGTTTTTTCTTTGTGTTCGTGGCTTCGTGGTTATTTATTTTCACCACAGAGGATCGCAGGTGTTTACGTTGAAGCTTGCTGAGGTCCCCATTGTTAACTTATTGTTCAAGTGTACTGGTTGGTTGCTCAAGCTATTGTATTTTGGTTCATTTAAGCTGCCCTTCAGGGCTGCGTGGATGAAGCCGGCAAAAACCAAAGGTAAGTTGACTGGGCTATACACTTTTCACTTTTCACTTCCTTACGGCAAGCTGCCACACTCCACATCCAGCCATTGCTGCATAAAGGGAAGCAGTTCATTGCGGGTGGGCGATTTGGAATTCCTGACGTAATATCCGGAGGTGCATACCCCAAGCATCAGGCATTCGCCGGGCGAAAAGCCGCCAAGCCAGGCATTACAAAATCCCGCGTTGAAATTGTCACCTGCACCGGTGGTCAACTTCGGCCGTTTGGTGTAGGGGCCGTCTATCCAGACCGACTCATCATCGTGATCGATGGCCGCACCATGTACCGGATGGATCACAATGCCTTTGATACCCATTTGCTCACGGATGCTGGCGGCACGGGCGCGGAGATCTTCCTCCTCCTGGTTGCCAAGGACCGAGTTGATGATACGTGACTCATTCTGATTCATGCTGAGGATCGTGTCACAGGGCATACCGGACAGCAGATCCAGGACGGCACGGATATCTTCTTCATTGCGTTTTTGCGGATCTGCCAGGTCAATAAATACCCGCGGTTTATCCTGCAAATCCCCAATGATGTTTCCGAAAGTTTCAATGATCTCATTCAGGTTGGACAGCATGGTCCAGTTGGTAAAAGCCACCAGATCCGTATCAGCCAGCAGTTCTTTGAGTTTCTCTTCCGGCAGCTGCTTGTAGAGATTTTCCAGGTTTACCTCTGTTAACTTGTTCATCTTGCCCAGCATGAGCTTTCCGTCATAGAACTCCAGGGCATCGGTATGACCAGGATCGGTCAGGGAGATCACCTGCCGGCAATGGGCACTCATATCATGAAAGACCGGGTCGATCTGATGTTCGCCCAGTGCGCCAATATAGGAGACCTCATGTCCCTGCTCCATGATGGCGTTTGCCATAATCGGACCATTACCGCCAAGCTTGGTCTGAACCGGTACCAGTTCAATGTTCGCGCTCAATCCCGCCACAGAGGCGATCCTTTCGGAAAAGTCCATGATCTTTTTAATCCGTTTGTAATCATCCGGACTGTTTCGTTTGTCAACCACATGAATGATCTCATCCACAAAACCATCAAAACCAGCCACCAGGTGTTTCTTTTCGGTGTAGTTTGTTAGTTTTTTAAGGGTATGTTGTAGTACATCTGTCTGTTTCACGGCGATCCATTTAATGACACATTCGTATTTTCACGGGATGATGCACCTTTTTAGCTGATACGATCATCTGTTGTTTTTCTATGTATGGTCTGTTTCCATTAAAGATTTTTTTGTTGTTCTTTCGGGCTGCCGGGGTTGATGGTATCTTTTAATCATGCCTGTCAAACACGGCCATACACTTTGGTGATCTTCAGAAGATCCTCTGCATGGGCATCGGTAAGCATATCACCTGTATAACGCCATTTCCAGTATCCGGGCGATTTCCCCGGAAAGTTCATGCGGGCGTGTTCATCCAGACGAAGGACATCCTGCATGGGGGCGATGGCGAAATGGGATACGGTTGACCAGGCCAGCCGGATGAAGGACCAGGCCGGGTCATTCTCATCGAGGCAGAAATAGTCACGCATTCGCTGTTTGTCCTCCTCCGGGCTGTGTTTGAACCAGCCCACGGTGGTATTGTTGTCGTGGGTGCCTGTATAGACCACGCTGTTTTTGTCATATGTATGCGGGATGAAGTTGTTCTCTTCACCGGAGTCGAAGGCGAATTGCAGGATTTTCATGCCGGGCATGCCAAAGTCTTCGCGCAGCTCTTCCACATCGGGGGTGATCACACCCAGGTTTTCGGCGATGATGGGTTTTTCGCCCAGGTGGTCATAGACTGTCTGCAGCATTTCCCTGCCGGGGGTGTCGATCCATTGTCCGTTGATGGCCGTTTCTTCGCCATAGGGGATCGACCAGTAAGCGGCAAGCCCACGGAAGTGGTCGATGCGCAGGATATCGTAAAGCAGGAAGTTAGCACGGATACGGTCGACCCACCACTTGAAACCATTTTCTCGCTGGTATTGCCAGTTGTAGATCGGGTTGCCCCACAACTGTCCGGTTGAGCTGAAGTAATCCGGTGGCACACCCGCCACGGTTTTGGGATTCATGTTTTTATCAAAATCAAAATTTTCCGGGTTAGCCCAGGCATCCGCGCTGTCGAAAGCGACATAGATAGGCAAATCGCCAATAATTTTGATGTTGTTGATGTTGGCATAGGACTTCAGCTCCAGCCACTGGTGGTAGAACAGGTACTGCAGGAAGCGATAGAAGTTGATTGACTCCTGAAGGTGCTGATGGTAGCGGTTGAGGGCGTCCGGTTCACGTAATTTGATCTGCTCGTCCCACTCCGGCCAGGGTTTGCCGTTGTGGTGAATTTTCAGGGCCATGAAAAAGGCATAATCATCCAGCCACCAATTGTTGCCCGACAGGAATGTAGCGAATTGTTTTTTCAGCGGGTGTTCTTCTTCTTTTTCTTTAAAACGGTTGTAGGCCTTTTCAAGCAAATCGTATTTGTAATGAAACACCTTGCCATAGTCTACGTTGTCGGCAGGGAACTCATTTTCGTCAGGCAGCTCCCCGGGGGTGAGGAGCCCCTGGTCCACAAGGTTTTCAAGATCTATCAGAAGGGGGTTTCCGGCGAAAGCCGAAAAGCACTGATAAGGAGAGTCCCCGTAGCCGGTGTGCCCCAGGGGCAGTATTTGCCAAAGCTTTTGGCCTGATGCTACCAGAAAATCGACAAAACGATAGGCTTCTTTCCCCATGGTCCCTATTCCGTATTTTCCCGGAAGGGATGTGATATGCAATAATATACCGCTGCTTCTTTCCATACGTTTATTTCAGAATATGATTGATTATTTATAATTATTGATTTTCTGCTTCAATAACTTTTTTGATCAGCTTCTCATCCGGGTCGTGGACCACAAAGATCATAACAATACCCCCTATGAGCAGGGAAATGCCGCCAAATACCAGTCCGAATATTGGCTGGCCGGGAGCTACAAGACCGATGAACGACCCCAGGATGCTGGCAGCCACGATCTGTGGCATCACGATAAAGATATTGAACAGTCCCATATACGTACCCATCTTGTGCGACGGCAGGGAGCCGGTAAGGATGGCATAGGGCATGGCCAGGATGCTGGCCCAGGCGACCCCGACACCAATCATGGAGAGGATGATCCAATTGGGGTTTGGGACTATCAGAATGCTTATGTAACCTATAGCTCCTAAGAACAGAGCCATGCCATGGGTGTATCTTCTGTTGGTTTTTCGGGCAATTACAGGAAGAAGGAAGGCAATCAGGGCAGCAAACCCATTGTAAACCGCAAAGGAAACCCCTACCCAGTTGGCTCCCTCATTATATTCTTTTTCTATTTCAGAAAAACGTTGCTGCTCCCTTTCCGGAAGGCCGGCATCCTCTCCGTGTTGTTGAAAAAAGCGGACGACGCGCATGGATACAACCACTTCACTGGCACCTTCTTTAATGGCATTTTCATACAGTTTAAGGTCTTCCTCAATGTCCGGCAGGCGATCGGCCCACACGGCATCCTCCTGGTCTTCCATTTGTGCGGCGACCTCGGTGATGGTGGCAATATTATCGGGCTCCATCTTCATGTCGTAATGATGGCTCGTAACACCGGGCGTACCGAACGTCCATAAGGTGAATAAGCCGACCCAGGAGAAAAACTGTACGATGGCCAGCTGCCCCATGGTTTTAGGCATGCGGAACAGGTCATTCAGTACGGTGACAAATCCGTTTTGTGTCCGGTTTCTTTTAATCAGATTTCCGACGATAAATTGTATGACCCCAAAGATGGTAAATCCGGCCGTCAGAATATACAAATCACTTCGGATGAAATCATACCTGTAGACCAGGAAGGTAAGGATGAGGCCAAGGATGATCCAAAGCACGGAAGGTTTGCTGAAACGCTGATGCGGAAGGATTTCACCGGCTTTGTGATCCTCCGCTACCCTTTCAGCACCTTTTTCCATTTCTTCAAATTCTTTCAGCTTTTCCGGGGTGTACTCGCGGGTGCGGGTAACCGTCCAAAGAACGGCAAAGAAAAACACGAGACCACCAATCAAGAAAGCTATCCTGACAGATGGCGGCACCTGGCCTTCGGGGGCCACATTGGCTACATTGAACAGGTTGGTCAGGATCCAGGGCAGCATAGAGGCGATAACCGATCCGGTTCCGATGAAGAAGCTTTGCATGGCAAAGCCCCTGTTTCGCTGGTCGGGCGGTAGCATATCCCCTACAAATGCCCTGAAGGGCTCCATGCACATGTCGATGCTTGCCCCGAGTATCCAGAAGGTACCCACCGCAATCCATAGTAGGGGAGCGGTGGGGAGGATAATCAAAGCGATCGATGCCAGGATGGCACCTATCAGAAAATAAGGCCGCCTTCGTCCCAGTCGTGTCCAGGTGTTGTCACTCATATAGCCCACGATGGGCTGTACGATCAATCCGGTAACAGGTGCCGCGATCCATAATATCGGGATAGCCTCAACCTGTGCACCCAGGGTTTCAAATATCCGGCTGACATTGGCATTCTGTAATGCAAAACCAAACTGAATACCAAAAAAGCCGAAACTCATGTTCCAAATCTGCCAAAAACTCAATCGCGGCCTGGTTTTCATAATATAGGATTAAATAAGTTTGACGTGTGTAACGGCAAAGATAAAAATAAGATAAATCACAAAAAAGAAGTGCCGGATATTCTTGCCGACACCGCCTTCAAAACGGGATTTAAAGATATATGTTTTTTTGCAACCAATTATCATGCGGCATAGATCTTCCTGATCTCCGGCCATTTTGTTGAACAAGGGGTTTCATAATAATGTCGAAAGGACGAAATGT
>JAWLDT010000100.1:0-4826 GCA_041686485.1 Bacteroidales bacterium
CGCAGCACTTGGGCTGCGTGCCGGGATATGAAACGGTAAACGTTGAACAAACAGCTTGGGTGTTTCTAGTTTCTAACTTCTAATTTCTACTTTCTACCTTCTAATCTCTACCTTCTGCCTGGACAAAGCAGGAAAGCTACAAGACACTGAAATACAAACACTAACACAAAACACAAGCATATGAAAAAATTATTTCTTACTTCGCTACTAATTATATTCCTGTTGACCAATATAACAGGCCAGGACAGGATTACGGGCCATAACTTTGCCACCCGTTCGGAGGTGATTGCCCAAAACGGTATGGCAGCCACCAGTCACCCGCTGGCCACGCAGGCGGCGCTCGACATACTGAAAGCCGGTGGCAGTGCTGTGGACGCGGCCATTACCGCCAACGCCGTGCTCGGACTGATGGAGCCTACCGGCTGTGGCATTGGTGGTGACCTTTTCGCCATCGTATGGGATGCAGAAGAAGAAACGCTACGCGGCCTGAATGCCAGTGGTCGTTCACCGCAAGACCTGACGCTGGACTATTTTGTGGAGAACGAATACACCTCCATCCCACCCCGCGGACCCCTGCCGGTAAGTGTGCCCGGTGCGGTGGACGGGTGGTTTGAGCTGCATCAGGCGTTTGGCCGGCTGGATATGGACCAGGTGCTGCAACCAGCCATCGACTACGCCAGGGAAGGGTTTCCTGTTACCGAGCTGATCGCCTATTACCTGGAGCGCTCGGCACCGGTATTAAAACAATTTCCCAATTTTGAAGACACCTACATGCCTGATGGCAGCATGCCCGAAAAAGGCGAGATATTCCGAAACCCTTATCTGGCAAACACCTATGAAACCCTCGCGACGGAGGGCCGGGATGTTTTTTACGAAGGAGAGATTGCCCGTACCATTGCAACCTATATACAGGAAAATGGCGGGTTTCTCAGCTACGACGACATGGCCGCCCACAAGGCTGAATGGGTAGACCCGGTATCGACAAACTACAGGGGGTATGATGTGTGGCAGCTGCCCCCGAACGGTCAGGGCATTGCCGTACTTCAAATTCTGAATATCCTGGAAGGGTATGATCTGGCTTCCAAAGGACTGTTCAGCCCCGAATACCTTCATCTTTTTACGGAAGCCAAAAAGCTGGCCTTTGAAGACCGTGCAGAATATTACGCCGACATGGATTTCTCACCTGTACCCCTTGAGAAGCTTATTTCCAAAGAATATGCCGATGAGCGACGGGAGCTGATCAACCCCGACCGTGCCGCATTGAATTACGACCCGGGTATTCCGGAGTCGCCAAACACCATTTATCTTACCGTGGCCGACAAAGACGGCAATATGGTGTCGCTGATCCAAAGCAATTACCGGGGGATGGGAAGCGGAATGACGCCGCCGGAGCTGGGGTTCGTCCTGCAAAACCGGGGAGAAGGTTTCACCCTGGAAGAGGGGCATTTCAACACCTACGAGCCCGGGAAAAGACCTTTCCACACCATCATTCCCGGCTTCATCACCAAAGATGGTGAGCCCTACATGAGTTTCGGTGTGATGGGCGGTGCCATGCAGCCTCAGGGTCATGCGCAGATTGTCATCAACATGATCGACTTCGGGATGAACCTGCAGGAAGCAGGCGATGCGCCCCGCATACGCCACAGGGGATCTTCCCAGCCGACAGGCCAGCAGATGCGGGACGGCGGCACTATCAATTTGGAATCAGGCTTCCCCTATGAGACCGTTCGGGCGCTCATGCAGAAAGGTCACCGGATCCAATGGGCTGTCGGGCCTTTCGGAGGCTACCAGGCCATCAAACGGGATCCCGAAACCGGCGTGTATTACGGCGCTTCGGAATCACGGAAAGACGGACAGGCGGCAGGGTATTAAGCGAGGACGCGAGGGCGTGAGGGCACGAGGACGCGAGAACGCGAGGGCGGAGTTTTGGGCGGCACTTGTTACACTTATTCATACCGCAGGGACATCGACGGATTGACAGAGGCGGTACGGAGTACCCGGTAACTGATGGTGAACAGTGCGATCAAAACTGCCACAATAAAACCGATCAGGAAGTCACCAACGTGTAAGCTGATGCGGTAAGGATAGTTCTGCAGCCAGTTCGATGCAACCCAGTAAAGCAACGGCCAGGCAATGATTGTGGCGATCCCGAGCAGCACCATGATGTCTTTGCACACCAGGTACCAGATATCGGAAACGGTAGCACCAAAGGTTTTGCGGATGCCTATTTCCCTGGTGCGTTGTTGCAGGGAAAAAGCGGTAAGTCCATACAACCCGAGCGAGGCGATAATAATCGCAATAACAGTAAACACGACCGACAACAGTGCATTTTGTTCCTCCTCATGATAGAAACGGTTAAGGTCTTCGTCCAGGAAGAAGTGTAACATGGGCTCATCGGAAGCGAAAGACGCCCAAAGCCGCTCAGTCTCTTTCAGTACATTGTTCACATTGTCCGGTTCGAAGCGAATACTGATGTAGCCCCAGTTCCTGTCCTCATCTTTGAAACGGATAATGGCAGGGGCAATGTCGTTGCGAAGTGATTCAAAGTGATAATCCCGTGTAACACCAATCACCGATTTTACAATCCGCTCATCAGGTCCTTCAGGTATTATTACTTGTGTAGTTAAAGGGTCATTCAGATTGTAATTGTTTACCGCACGCTCATTGATGATACAGGCCTCCTTATTCGTGTGCATGGAGGGATCAAAGAAACGGCCATTTGCAAGACCAATGCCATACGTTTCCAGAAAATCATAATCTGCCCAGGTTGTTTGCATCAGAAAAGACTCTTCATCACGGCCCCTGAACATATATCCATTATTGTTATTGGGCCTGCCAGGAATAGCTGTAGATGCAGATACAGAAACAACCCCGGAAACACCCTCTAATTCATTTTTAAAGGTATCCACCTGATCCCCTAAAACGTGGGCGTGTCGAATAACCAGCATGTTTTCCCGGTCAAACCCCAGGTCTTTATTCAGCATAAAATTCAACTGCTTGTACATAACGAGGGAGCCGGAGATCAAGACAATAGAAATGACAAACTGCATAACCGTCAACATTTTCCGAAGCCTGGTACTTTGCTTGCTGCCAGCGGTTTTCCCTTTCAACACGGTGTTGGGATCGAAAGCAGACAGATAAAAGGCCGGGTAGCTTCCGGCAAACAGGCCAACCAGAAGTGCCAGAAGGAACATACCCGGAATACTATACCAATTACTAAAATAGTTTAAGGATAGCTGCAGCGACAACATATTATTAAAATAAGGCAATGCCCACTCCAGGATCAACACGGCAACAACAAGGGCCAAAAGAGACAGAATAACGGTTTCCGAGATAAATTGCCATACCAGCATCTTCCTGGACGAGCCGATAACTTTTTTCACACCCACTTCTTTCGCCCTTTTGGTAGCCTGGGCTGTTGACAGGTTCATAAAATTAATGGAAGCGATCACCAGGATCAAGAGCCCGACAGCACCAAATATCCACAGGTATCTGGGATCATTGGAAGACTTATGTCCGTGATCTACAGAAGGATCAAGATGGATTGCCGGCAACGGCTGAAGAAAATAATTGTACATATTACCCTGGGAAATAAATTCCTCGGGTGAGATACCCAGCATCTGCCTGATTTCCGGACCAACATATTTGAGTATCATATCGTCAAAACCTTCGATTACCTTTTCCGGATCAGCATCGGGATATAATTTAATATAGGTGTAAAAGCTGTTGGACGTCCAGTAGGTTTCCTCGGAACGTGAATTGGTGGTAAATGAGCCAACCATGCCGGCACGAAAATGGGTTGTTTCAGGTACATCCTCCATAACCCCGGTTATCTGGTAGAGTGTGGTGCCACTACCTATTCGCACCATCTGATCTAAAGGATTTTCATCCCCAAACAAGCGGGATGCTGCCGATGCTGACAGGACAACTGAATGGGGTTCCGTCAAAGCTGTTTCCTTATCACCTGCAATCAATGGTATAGAGAAAAAATCAAAAAAGGTAGAGTCGGCCTCTACAAAATCCTGCTCAATAAAATACTGATCATCAACATGAATAACCGTTTCATCCCAGTCATACATCCGCAGAAAGCTCTCTACCTCCGGCATATCATTGACCATCGCTTCCCCCATGGGAGCTGGTGTCCATGCGCCCCTTATTTCTGTCCCACTGAAAATACCATGCAAGCCAACGCGGTAGATCCTGTCTTTGTCTTCATGGTATTGATCATAACTTAACTCGTGGGTAATGAATAAAGCGATGGCAAGGGTACAGGCAATCCCGATAGCCAGGCCAAGTACGTTAAGCGCAACATATCCACCTTGCCGGCGGAGGGCACGTATGCTGAATTTAATCAAGTGTCGTGTCATGAAGGTGTTCTTTTGGGTTTGTAATGTATAAATTATTGGCGTATTGAACTAACAACAAAATAAAATTTTACCATTTCAATGATTGCCTCCAACCACAGTTAGGCTAGCAAAGACAAATAGCAGCTGTTGTTTATTTGATTATCAAACCCCGTTCCATATTTTGTATTTATTTGATTTGATGGGCTTTAATTGGTTTTGAAAAGGTCAGAATGTGTCCACAATCGCACACTTTATGTATCATACCGGACTATGGTAAGGTGAGGAAAAAGTGGGGAGGTAAGAGACCCAACCTTATGCGGGACTCTCCCGGGGTTAAGCACAAAAAAACCCCTACCCTGGTGGATAGAGGCTTATTTAAAAATCCGGCGATCATCTTAGTGTGTACTTTCACAAGGCATCTGCCGATGTGAAAGTGCTACACGAAGGGATCCCGCGTAATGCGGGACGACATATCATCTG
>JAWLDT010000101.1:0-4612 GCA_041686485.1 Bacteroidales bacterium
GGAGTTTCCATCCTGCGACAGCAGATGGAAACCTCCTGTTGCCTTCCCGAAGGGTCGGGACAGGTGTGGAACCTCCTATTCTTTAAGCCGTTCAATCATCTCCTTAAAAAAATGAAAAGAGAAAAATGAAAAATGGTCCGCAAATGGGCGCAAATGATCCACAAATGGACACAAATGGGTTTAGGTGTTGGATGATAGCCTGTTGTCAACAAGTTCCTTTATGCTCAAAACGATCTCTTTGTATGTCAAGACTTCGTCTTCCGTCGGAAGATACAAGTCGCCCGGGTATCTTACCCCGACTCCGAAATCGCTCAGGTTTACAGGATCTACTTGTTCAAACGCTTTGTCAATTGCTGAACACGCTGCAAGCAAGTATTCAATACTGTGTGTTTTTGGAAAATCCTTGTCGTGAGCAATGAGAAATGCTTTAAGATACTTTTCAGCTGCCTGTTGACAATGAAAACAAATAGATGCCTTGGCAGAAAAATTGTGCGATATAAGGGTGTTGACCACAAGCAAGTCCTCGTCTGCTTTTAGCAGCCACTGCCTGATGTATTCGTTGTGTTTGTCTTTCACAAATCAACTCCCTCTTTTATGGCCTCGCGAACGATATGCCCAATCAAGTGTTGCTTCGAAGAAACTTCACGTTTGCTGTGTATGATTACATCTGCCGCTATGTTACGTTGCGCCAGCTCTTTTCTGAGTAATGCCTGATGGCGCATTTTTTGCTTCAGGGTAAGATGCCCTGGCGTTATGATCAAACAATCATAGTCACTTTGCGGGCCTTGTTCTTTTCGTGCACGCGAGCCAAACAAAACTACCCTGCTCCCAGGCAAGAACTTCCTGGCAACTTCCTTTATCACCAATGTCTGATCAGTTTGTGTCATCCTGAAAGCTTTCCATAAAGATAAAAAAAGAATGAAAAATGAAAAGAGAAAAATGAAAAATAAAGAATGCTACTTCTGATTGTTTGTTTTTGATGTTTTGATGCTGGCGATAAGGAGATATATGATTATCACCGCAACGGAAACACGCCCACTTGCCCCAAATAGTCAATAATGCGTTCGGGATTGCTGCCGTTTTCCTCCGGCTTCAATTTCAATACCGGTTTCTCCGGCATTTCGTAGTCATTTTCCATACCCGGCACTTTGTGGCCCAGGCCCTGCTCTGCTCTCTGGTAAGGCTCAGGCTTGTTCTTACGACAGGTTTCATAGTCGGTATCCATGTATATCAGATGGAAACGCTCCGGATCGATGATCTCTGCCACCTGGCCACGAATGCTTTTGTCGGGCGAAATAAAGGAGCAAATGGTGATGATGCCCTGATCGTTCAAAAGACGGCAAACATGCGCAACACGCCTCAGGTGTTCGGCGCGGTCAGCCGGGGAGTGATCCAGCTCCCGCGACAAGCCGCTGCGAATGGTGCTTCCTTCGAAAAGCACTACGATGGCTCCCAGGTCAAATAACTGCTTTTCCAACAGAAAGGCCAGAACACTTTTCCCGCTTCCCAAAAGGCCGGTAATCCAGATGGTTGCCCCTTTCTGGTTATAGCGTTTTTCGTATGCCTCCTTGTTAATCAATCCTTGTCCGCGGGCAATCCTGTCCTGGTCCATATCGGTGATTCGCGACGGCAGATCAATGGGGTCAAGCTTGTCGATGATCATGCCTACGGCAGCTGTGTTGTGGGTCACCGGATCGATCAACACAAATGAGCCGGTATGGTGGTTGCGAACGTAAGGGTCGAAATGCAGTGGTTTCACCGTGGTGATCACTACGCGGCCTATCTCGTTGAGCGACAGGGCTTCGATGGACGTTTTCTCCAGGGTGTTCACATCCACCTGGTAGCGGATCGTGTCGATGCGGGCCTTGGTGGTCAACGTATTATGCTTGATCAGGTACTGTGTTTCCGGCGCCATGGGCTGGTCGTCCATCCACACCATCATGGCCTCAAAATGCCGCTCGATCTTAGGCAAATTGTCGGAATGCACCAATATGTCACCACGGGATATATCCAGTTCATCTTCCAGGGTGATGTTCACCGACTGTGGCGGAAACGCTTCCTGCAATTCACCGTCATAGGTGATGATTGTATCTACTTTGGATGTTTTGCGGGATGGCAGCACCATGACCTCATCTCCCTTTTTCACAATGCCGGCGGCAATCTTCCCGGCATAGCCCCTGAAGCTGGTATCCGGACGCAACACGTATTGTACGGGCATACGGAAATCGCTGAAGTTGCGGTCTGAGCCTACGTGTACCGTCTCCAAAAATTCCAGCATGCTGTTGCCGCTGTACCAGGGCATATTTGGGCTTTCTCCGATGATGTTATCACCGTGAAGGGCCGATATGGGAATACAATCCACATCGGGGATGTTCAGCTGGGCGACAAACGCCTGGTAGTCGGCGCGTATTTTTTCGAACACGTCACGGCTATAATCCACCAGATCCATTTTGTTTACGGCCAGTACCACGTGTTTTATCCCCAGCAGGCTCACGATAAACGTGTGACGGCGGGTTTGGGTAATCACTCCTTTCGTGGCATCTATTAAAATGATGGCCAGGTTCGCCGTGCTTGCACCGGTTACCATATTGCGGGTGTATTGCACATGCCCGGGTGTGTCGGCTATGATGAACTTTCTTTTGTTGGTGCTGAAATAGCGGTAGGCTACGTCTATGGTGATTCCCTGTTCGCGTTCGGCCTTCAACCCATCGAGCAAAAGCGCATAGTCGGTAAATTCACCTGCATGGCCCATTTGTTTGTTGTCCCGCTCCAATGCAGCCAGGTGGTCTTCATATATTTTTTTTGAATCAAACAACAGCCTACCGATCATGGTGGATTTGCCATCATCTACCGAGCCCGCGGTAAACAGGCGCAACAGGTCCTTTTTTTCATCCTGGTCAAGAAAAGCGGTGATGTCTTTTTCCGGTATAGCGGTCATAATGCGTTGGTTCAGTTATAGTTGATTAAAAATATCCTTCTCGTTTTTTCTGCTCCATGCTTGCATCCTGGTCAAAATCGATCACACGGCTGGTCCGTTCTGATTTTGTGGTTGTCATCATCTCCTCGACGATCTTCTCTATGGTGTCTGCTTCCGACTCCACAGCGCCGGTGAGGGGATAGCAGCCCAGGGTGCGAAACCTGACCTTTTTCATTTCGGCTTTGGCAGCCAGCTCTTCCGGCATCCTGTCGTCATCTTTCAGGATAAGGGCTCCGTTGTACTGTACCACCGGCCGTTCTTTGGCAAAATACAGGGGCACGATCGGAATGTTTTCCAGCCGTATGTATTGCCATATGTCGAGTTCTGTCCAGTTGCTGAGCGGGAACACCCTGATCGACTCTCCCTGGTGGACGCTGGTGTTGTATATGCTCCACAGCTCCGGGCGCTGGTTCTTGGGATCCCATTGGTGGTAGCGGTCACGGAAGCTGAAAATCCGTTCTTTGGCACGGCTTTTCTCTTCATCGCGGCGCGCACCGCCAAAAGCGGCATCAAAACCATATTTTGTCAGTCCTTCCAGCAGCGCCTGGGTCTTCATGATGTCGGTATGTACCTTGCTGCCATGGGTAAAAGGTCCTACGCCGGATTCATAGCCTTTTTTGTTGTAATGGACGATCAGATCCCAGCCTTTCTCTTTGGCATAACGGTCGCGGAACGCCGTCATCTCACGGAACTTCCACTTGCTGTCGATGTGCATCAGCGGAAAGGGGACTTTCCCCGGGTAAAAGGCCTTTTCGGCCAGGCGCACCATCACCGATGAGTCCTTGCCAATGCTGTAAAGCATGACAGGGTTCCCGAATTCAGCAGCTACCTCCCGGATAATATGGATGCTTTCGGCTTCGAGCTCTTTGAGGTTTGATAGGATATACGGGTCCTTCGTAAAATGTGCGGTCATAGAATGTTGGAATGTCTAAATGTCTAAATGTCTAAAGGTGAAGAAGTCTCAGTGATTTCCTGCACCCTTGCGTTCGGTAGAATTAATATCCACACCTGTTCCGCCTATGCGGGGGAGGTGTTGGTATAGGTTATGAAGGGCAGGATGTGGTGAATACATTGATTCACGCATTCTTCCACCGGCGTATGTTCCGTATCTAAGGTAATATCCGGATTATCCGGGGCTTCATACGGACTGTCAATACCGGTAAAGTCCTTGATCTCACCAGCCCTGGCTTTTTTATACAGGCCTTTCGTGTCTCTTTGCTCACAAACGTCGAGCGGCGCTTTTACATATACTTCGATCATATTGTCTGCACCAATGATATCCCTGGCCATATTCCTGACATGATTCGTGGGACTGATGAAGCTATTGATGCAAATAATGCCGCAATGGATAAACAGCTTCGAGACCTCACTGATGCGACGGATGTTTTCAAGCCGGTCCTCATCGCTAAAAGTCAGGTTGTTGTTGATCCCGGTGCGGATATTATCCCCATCAAGAACCTGGGTAAAAAATCCCCTGGCCACCAGTTCTTTTTCCAGTCCGAACGCGATGGTACTCTTTCCCGAGCCACTTAGGCCTGTCAGCCATATCACCCGTGCATGCTGACCCAGGATGGCCTCTTTTTCCGTGCGGCCGAGCATTCTGTCGAAGCATGCATGAATGTTTTGATTCATATG
>JAWLDT010000102.1:0-4560 GCA_041686485.1 Bacteroidales bacterium
TGGAACCAGGTGAACGCGTTATCGTGTCATCCTACGATAGCTACGGGGATCAGGACAAGTTGGTGTTCAGGTAAAGACGGTGAACGGTGAACAGTGAACGGTAAACGGTAAACTGACACCTGTTTAGGCCGGGCTTGACCGGCCTACAATAACTACCACAGGGGAACTACCGTAATGACAGGGCTTGACCTGTCACAGAACAGTGAACAGTGAACAGTGAAAAAAGCTGGAAGGAGACGGAAGATGAATATACGAAAATTGTGCAATAATTTATATTAATTTGTGGACACATTCGTCCTTAACCTATCAAATAACAATATTATGATAAAGACGGTAAATTTAACCAAGGTGTTTCGTACCGAAGAGGTAGAAACCACCGCCCTGAACGAGGTAACATTTGAGATCCGGGAGGGTGAATTTGTAGCCATTATGGGACCTTCGGGTTGTGGTAAGTCAACCCTGCTTAATATTTTGGGACTGCTGGACAACCCCGGCAGTGGCGAATATTATTTTCTCGATAAGGAAGTGTCCGGTTACAGCGAGAAACAACGCGCCAATCTGCGCAAACGAAATATCGGCTTTGTCTTTCAGAACTTTAACCTGATCGACGAACTGAACGTGTTTGAAAATGTCGAACTACCCCTGATATACCTGGGATACAACGCGTCGGAGCGCAAAAAGCGGGTTGAAGAAGTATTGAAGCAGATGCAGATCATGCACCGCCGCAACCACTTCCCACTGCAGCTTTCGGGTGGACAGCAACAACGCGTGGCTGTCTCACGGGCCGTGGTAGCTAAGCCCCACATCATCCTGGCCGACGAGCCCACCGGTAATCTGGACTCTTCCCACGGCGACGAGGTGATGGATCTGCTGGAAGACCTCAATAAAAATGGCACCACCATCATTATGGTAACCCACTCGCAACATGATGCCTCTTATGCACATCGCATTATACGGCTCTTCGACGGACAGATCATTACTGAAGACAAAAACACCGAGTTTATATTGACAGCCGCCGGGAGATAAACACGCACACCCGGGGCTGAAGCAAAGAACGGACACCTCCGAACACCGGCACCTGTCAAAAGCCATGCCCGGCTTATGCAAGGACTT
The DNA here is from genome assembly GCA_041686485.1 of Bacteroidales bacterium. Classification (GTDB taxonomy): domain Bacteria; phylum Bacteroidota; class Bacteroidia; order Bacteroidales; family UBA7960; genus PUPG01. The sequence continues at coordinate 1,114 of JAWLDT010000102.1, forward strand.
AAACAGAGGATGTCCGGACAACAAGAAAACCCGGCATTACTGGCTTTTTATTTGAAAAAATGCATTAGAAATACCCAAAGCGCTATTTCTTTTGCATTTTTCCTATTTTTGTCGGATATTGACCGTTACGCAAAACCGGAGTTCTATGAGCCATTCCCAAAACAGAGATAACACCAACAACTTTGCCCTGATCGGAGCCGCCGGATACGTAGCACCCCGCCATATGCAGGCTATCCGGGATACAGGCAACAAGCTGACCTGTGCACTTGACCCTTACGATGGTGTGGGTATTTTGGACAGCTTCTTTCCGGATGCAGACTTTTTTACAGAACCGGAACGTTTTGACCGGCACCTCGATAAGCTTAGGCGTCAGCATAAAGGAAAAACGGATTACGTGAGCATTTGCTCCCCCAACTATATGCACGATGCCCACATCAGAATGGCGGTACGCAATGAAGCCCACGCCATATGTGAAAAACCCGTTGTACTCAACCCCTGGAACCTTGACGCACTCTGTGACCTGGAAAAAGAGTCGGGCAAGCACATCTATACAATCCTTCAACTCAGGCTGCATCCCAGTATCCGGAAACTGAAAAAACAGATAGAGGAAGGCCCGGCCGACAAAATCCATACCGTTGATCTGAACTATGTAACCAGTCGCGGAAAATGGTACTACTTTTCGTGGAAAGGTGACTTACAAAAATCGGGCGGTATAGCTACCAATATCGGCATACACTTTTTTGATATGCTGGGATGGATTTTCGGTCCTTTGACCAACCTGGAAGTAATAGAAAACCGGCCGGAACGCGCTATAGGTCGTCTGGTGTTTGAAAAAGCCAGGGTAAACTGGTTTTTAAGTATTGACGACAGTGATCTGCCCCAACAGGCCATAAAAGAGGGAAAGCGGACTTTTCGCAGCATCACCGTTGATGGCGAAGAGATCGAGTTTAGCCAGGGTTTTACAGACCTGCACACCCAAAGTTACCAGGAAATCCTCGCAGGGAGGGGGTTTCGGGTGCAAGAAGCCAGGCCCAGCGTAGAAATTGTACAAAAAATCCGGTCTTTCATGTAAACCCTTACAGATCATCTTGCTGCCGGAGCTCCGCACACCCGGTGACACAATCGACCTAATATTCTAATTCATTGTACATGGCAAAAATACTTGTTACAGGCGCTGCAGGCTTTATTGGCTTTCATTTGGTGAATTCCTTGTTAAAGGATGACAACATCGTTGCCGGACTGGATAACCTCAACGATTACTATGATGTACAATTAAAATACAACCGGCTGCTGGCGTCCGGGATTGACCTCCGGGATGCAGCCTCCGTGTTTCAACCGGAACAGTCTGCCACAAACCAATCCCATACTTATACTTTTCATTGTCTTGACCTCACGGACAGGGCCGCACTTCTTGATCTTTTTGCCAGGGAGCGTTTTGATTACGTTGTCCACCTGGCCGCCCAGGCCGGGGTCAGGTATTCGTTAACACATCCCCAGGCCTATGTGGATGCGAACATTACCGGGTTTTTGAATATCCTTGAAGCATGCCGTGCATACCCTGTCAAGCATCTGGTATATGCATCATCCAGCTCGGTGTATGGTAAGAATACAGACATGCCCTTTTCGGTAAATGACAACGTGGATCATCCCGTGTCGCTGTATGCTGCCAGCAAAAAGAGCAATGAGCTGATGGCGCACACCTACAGCCACCTTTTTGGGATTCCGGCCACCGGACTGCGCTTTTTTACCGTATATGGACCCTGGGGGCGCCCGGATATGGCCCTTTTCCTGTTTACAAAAGCCATACTCGCCGGGGAACCCATAAAAGTATATAACCGGGGCAACATGATGCGCGACTTTACGTACATTGATGACATCGTGGAGGGAATAAACAGGATCATGGTAAGACCGGCTGTTCCCAATCCCGACTGGAGCGGCGAAAATCCTGACCCTGCAAGCAGCAACGTGCCGCATAAGGTCTATAACATCGGACGGGGACAGCCAATAAAGCTCATGGCGTTCATTGAAGCCCTTGAAAATGCCCTGGGCACTGCCGCCGAAAAAATGTTAATGCCCATGCAGCCCGGGGATGTGCCTGCCACCTGGGCCGACACCACCGCCCTGGAGCTGGATGCAGGATACAAACCAGACACCCCGGTGGAAGTGGGAATCAAACATTTTGTGGATTGGTATAAAACCTATTACGGCATTTAGCCTTGGCAGGCCTGCAGAATGATCTATCCGTAAGCTTTTTTAATAAGGGCATCCAAAGTTGGTGTACTTCGGCATAAACACGTAAGTCAGGGTAATACCGGTAAATGAGTACCAATCATTGCGATCAGGAACTCCCTTATGATGTACCTCGTCCAGGTAATCGGTGCCGGTAATCCGCATGCCCCACTCAGCCCCCACCGATACATTGGAATTCAACTGACCCCTGAAGCCAAAACCCAGGAACCCCAGAAAAGTGACATTGCTATAATCCTGGTTGTCTTCAGGATGCCAGTGTTTATTTTTGACTGGTTCCATATTAACAGTCAATACACCATTAACAACTTCTTCTTGTGCTTCATAGGTGGCAGGATCGAAATAAACCCCTCCGAAGCCAAAAAGCATATAAGGCGTAATTCGGTTTGTGTTTACATTAAATAAAGTAGAAAACAGGTTTACCTCAGCCTGTAGGCTTAGTTCAAGCATATCGGTTTCAACCTCAAACCATTTGCGAGAATATTCAGAACCATAATCAAGAACGTCCGTCGTTTGTCCCAGTTCATATCGGTCACCGCCTTTCAGCACACTATAGTAAACACCAAGTCTGGCAGAAAAGCGTTCGTCATAATTATAACGGACGACCGACCCTCCGGCAGGAAATACTTTATTATACATTTTGTTGGTATTCAGGTCACCCCTGTAAGCGCTTAAACCGCACCAAACACCCATCTCGTATTTCTGCCCACAAACGTTGTTTGAAACCACAATAAGGGCAAAAAACAATAAAACCTTTTTGATGACGGCCATTATTTATCTCTTGATTCGCTGACTATCTTTTATTTCGATAACGCTAAAAAAACGGCAGCATGCTTACAGATATTGTATTTTGCCATTTTATGACGCTCCTGTTTCCAAAGCGGAAATCTTACGAAGGCCATCTGTTACAAAATTGTTGCAAAAGACAACGTTTTTTTTCAGAAAAACAAGTTTTATAACCCAAACGGCAGCTAAAACGTTTGTTTGACAAAGACAGGCAGCCGGAAAGATATTTTTCATGCAAAAAAACACTTGTATATAAAAACAATATATTTGCAGACATAAGAAACTGTTTTCAAAACAACATCAAAAGCGTAATACCTTATCTTTTTGATCATGACAGGTGTCCGGGTTGTGAATGTCGTACATCCTTCCGGTGAGCTATACAGAACATTCTGTCGGTTTGCCGGAGCGCATAAA
>JAWLDT010000103.1:0-4208 GCA_041686485.1 Bacteroidales bacterium
CGCCCTTTTGAAATGTTAATCCTCAACGGGATAACAAAGAAAATCTAAGGAATGTTCTTATCTTTTCGATTACAAATATACACTTTATTTTGAAATGGCGGATGCCGCATAGCCTGGGATAAGGATGAGGTTGAGCTGTTATAGATCACATCACTACTACTCCCTGATCTTCCTTCGTGCATCATACACTTTTTTTGCGCCATAACCGGCGCCAAGGGTCAGCAATAGTACAATACCGTTACCGATGGGTGCCGGCTCAATATCACCGTCTTCGCCGTATTCTCCGGGTGGCGGGGGTTGGGCAATGGCGGCGGTGAACATAAACAGGACCGGAAGGGTGGCCAGCCCGATTTTTTGGAAGATTGACTTCATGGTTTTATGATTTTTTGATTCTATGTTTTTTTGAATACGATAACGTCTGCATTTTTTTATTTCAAGACGATTCGAACCGATTGTTGAGTGGTGTCGGTTGTCAGCTGTACGACATATACTCCTGCGGGCAGGTTTATCCGGAAGCTGTGCTGTCCGCTGCCGGTTTGATAGTGTCGAAGCTGTCGACCGTTGATGTCGTAAAGGGTTACGTTGTTGTTTTTATCCGGACTGTTGACCCACAGGGTGTTGTTGTGGTGCCAGATGCGTGCCGCGGGGGTTTCGGTGTCGGTGATGCTTGTGGCGTCATCGTCCGGGTTGCTGAAATGCAGTACAAACCGTTCCTGGATGTTTCCTTCTTCGGCCTGGAAGCTGTATTCGGGATTACTTTGCAGGTCGTGGATGATGGCTGTTTCGGTATCTTCCAGTAGCAGGTTGTTTACAGCGAACGCGCCGGTGGTCTCCTGGGTTGAGATAGTGTATTCGCCATCGGCGGGGATGCGCAAGCCCAGGGTGATGGGCTGCCCTAAGTTGATGTGGGGGATGGAGTTGATGGAAACCTGAACATGGTCGGAAGTGAAGGAATAAACCTGTGGGGCTTGCTGGTTGTAGCTGAGGAATTTCCTGGCATCCTTGCGGTCACGCTCAAAGCCGGAATTTTTACGAATCCGCAGGGTGGTTTTGTCGTAATAGGTGTCGCCTGATAAGCGAAGTACCAAAGACTCCTGCATTTGTTGTTGCTTGGTAAACATTCCCCCATGGACACGCATGTTGTTATTAAAGGTGAAATTATCTGAGCCGGCAGTTTTTTTTATGACAAAGAATCCCTGGTGGGGCGCAATAAAGGCATCTGCCTTTCCGCCATTAACTTCTATGTAAGCTCCGGACCCCCCATTAGCATTGGCATCATATACATAAGCATAATCATCTTCAAACAAGGTTCTGTCAACTTCATTCCAGTCAATTCCTGAGGCATAGGGATTACCAATGAGATTGGCGCCGGCATATTCACCACTGGCGTTTCTTGTTACAGCTATTGTCACATTGCCATTGTTCAGATCATCTGTGAACTTAGGAGTATACGAAGCTGTTTCAAAGGATACCAGGTATCCCTTTCCAGGAACAAAATTGTTTATATTGTTACCAGACACCTTTTGATTACGCCATATCTTGTTTTCTTCGTCATAGGTATAAAAATCATAGCCGGTATCACCAGTATAAGAACCCGATGGCGTCCAGTCCCCGCTGATAGATTGATCTGCAACGGGTGAGGCGATCAGGTGCCATTGCTCAGCCCCAGCGAAATAACGCTCAACGGTGGCAGCTACTCCTGCATCATCGTGGATGAGTGAACCTGTGCCTGTGTCGCTGGATTTGAAGACAAGCCCTGAACTGCCGGCCTTGTTGATCATGTTGCCTGAAACGTTGGTTTTAGCAGATGGCGAAAATTCAACAGATCCTCCTTGTTCAATTTCCAGGTTTTGTTCAACAGTTACTTCGCCAGTCATGTGTATCGAAAAAATTGCATTATTAGAAATGATCAGATTGTTTCGAATAGTGAGCGGGCTGCTGCCAGAAGATATGTATTTCCTCGTTTCACCGGCAGCATCTGCAGAAATAACCAGATTGCTATAAATTCGTCCGCTGGTTGATATGCTATAATCAGCCGTACCGGGGACATCGAATTCAAATATACCCTTTTCGGTTCCCTCTGCTGTTGAGAGTTTTGCGACAATAGCTGTTGCATGTACCCTTGTGGTATTGTGGGTGTATCGCCCACCATTCCTGATTGTTATGTTACCGTCATTGCCTGTAAGCTCGAAACCTGATCCGGCGCTTGCCCCGGATGAGTTCCTGAATATGGCTCCATCATGTAAAACCAGGGCGTTCCATGTATCCGTCAATTCCAGACCGGGATTTGCATCATTGTCATCCGGCAGGACGAGGGTAATGGTTTCGCTGGCGATTGACGGCTTTATTTCGAGAGAGGCAATTGCGACTGTGTTTGTTCCTGATGGAAGAATTACTTCATAAGACCCACTCACAGACGTATGGTCAAGAATCACCATGTCATTTTCTCCTGGTGTCCCAGTTGGCTTCCAGTTACTTGCATCAGACCATTTCGTATTCCCTGCACTCCCTGACCATTTTTTGGACAATGGCTCACCCAAAACTTCAAACGCGCCTATTCGAATCCTGTATTGATTGGCTTGATCTTCAGCAACGTTATGACCTTCAATTTTAATCAATAAACCATCTGCACTAAACGTTTGGACTTTTTCTTGAAAGGAGTGTTCAAAATGATGATACGCCTCTCCATCCCCATAGTCATCACCAAAGAAGGTATCAGTAATTGTTCCAATATGCTCAAAACTGCTTCCACCATCCATACTTAACTTAATATGTCTGTCTTGCCTGGGTTCGTCTCTATAGTCCCTTATATATATGCGAAAGCCTGTCATGGAAACTTTGCGTGTATTCGAGATTTCACAATCACCTCTGCTACGAAAACTATAACCTGATTCATTATAGCTTTCTGCTGAACCATCTCTTATAGCGTTTTTTCCAGAAAAATGCCATCCATCTTCATGATAATGTTTGGTCCCTTCATAAGCGTTCCAGGATGATTCATCATCCTTCGTCCAATGATCTGTGGTTGTGAACTTGGTGAAAAACTGAACCTGCCCGCATCCACTTATTGCCGTACCTGCCATCAATAATACGACCAGAAGCAAACGCACCACCTGGTAGTTATGCTTCCTTTTGTATATCTTTTCCATGTTGTTTGCTATTTGCTATTCTGTTTATCAAACTGTTGTAATGACCGGGAACACGCATTAATTACATTACTGCACATTATTTTAATACAATTACATTGAAGTGCTAGCGAATAAAAATAAATATAGATAAATATAGTTAAAAATAAAATAAGATAAATTAATTTAACCACAAAAAATAGTATTGTGTTGTTTTTATGACTTTAGCGGTTCAGAGGAAGAAGGTAAACTTGCTTGACTGCCGGTTGGATATCCAGGCACGGATATTCTGAACAATCCCACGTCGAGGATGAGTAACTTATCGCTTCGTGCTGATGTAGGATCTGCTAATGCAGGTTTAGATACCAATGCTGATATTGATGAGAACGAGTATGTTAGTGTTGCGATTGGAGAGCAGCTTTGGATGTGGGAGAACTTTTGGGTAACCAGATTTTGGAACAGGGGATCGATTTCCACAGGCTTAACCAATGAGAAGTGGGCCAACACAGAAGAAGAGGCTTATTCCTTGACCTTTGAGGCGGATATGACGGATACCACATCCGACTACGTTGGATTTGGTTTTGATCTGGATGATGACGTTGTGTAGATTGTCGGAGGTATTTTCGGTTTCTGGATTGAACCGGGAACGGATGAAGAGACCCCCAAATGTCTCCCAAAGATGGGGACTCCATAGTCTATACTAAAACTCAGCAACTACACCCCGGCATATATAATTATAAATATGTTATGAATGAGGGATGGTCATCGCCGAAGTGGGGCAATGAACCCCACCGGGATGATCCACGTGGTTCAACGATGATAGCAGGGGAATTGTTTACCGGAAGGGATTGAGCGCTGCGCTGTCATTTGGTCGGTGAACGGGGAAAAATGAAAAATGAAAAGTGTAAAGTGAAAATGAAAAGTGAAAAATGAAAAGTGCAGGCCGGACTTGTCCCTTAATTCTCAACTCCCAGCTCTCAGCACTCTAGTTGTCCTGCAAGGGCTCGAACCTTGACTCTTCTGATCCAGAATCAGACGTGTTGCCAATTACACCACAGGACAGTGTTATTGATTTGCAAATAT
>JAWLDT010000104.1:0-4046 GCA_041686485.1 Bacteroidales bacterium
CATTTTTCACTTTTTTCTTCTTCCTTCCAGCTTCCAGCTTCGAGCTTCGAGCTATCTTCTTCTTTCTTCCTTCCAGCTTCCAGCTTCGAGCTTCCAGCTACTTTTACCGTTTACCGTTCACTGTTTACTGTTCACTGTTTACCGTTTACTGTTCACTGTTTACCGTTTACTGTTCACTGTTTACTGTTCACTGTTCACTGTTTACTGTTTACCGTTTACTGTTTCAACAAAGCATCGCCGGCAAAAATAACAATATTTAAAGAAGGTTTTTACAGAATACAGGCGGCAACGCGCTTAATGCTCAAAAAAGATGGCATTGACCTTCCGGATTTCTTCTTCGACGATGGTGTGGCCGATGCCGGGATAGATCTCGACGGTGGTTCTGGCATTCATGTTTTTGAAAACCGCTTCCGAATCTCTTACCCTGTCAACGGGAATATGAGGATCCGGGTCACTCGTGCCGATATAGACGGGGGTCTGCTGAAAATCTCCGTTATACTTCTTTTGGTTAACGGTATGACCAATCAGTCCACCGGTGAAAGCGACAACACCTCCGTAGGGTTTGGCATGCCGGGCTGTATATTCCAGGCTCAGGCAGGCACCTTGCGAGAATCCTGCGAAATAGAGATCCTTGCTTTTCAGTCCATGGGCGTAGATTTCATCTTCAATGGATGCCAGGAGGTCCAGGGCACTGTCGAGCCAGGGTTGATTTTCGCTTTCCGGGTACAGAAAAGAATAGGGATACCAGGTATTTTGGCTCGCCCGGGGTGCCATAACAGCAAAACCGGGTAGATGAAGGTGTTCGGCTAATGTCAGGATATTCTCAGCCGACGCTCCCCTTCCGTGCAGCAGAATAATTGCTTTATTTGCTTTTTCCGGCCGTTCACCGGCATAGACAATATCTTTTTTATGCATTATTGATAGGAGTTCAGGTTTATTTCGACCGGGTCAAGCATTTTTTCAATCTGATCTCTACGCTCCTCATATTGAGGAGGGAGTTTCAATTCCTCTCCGAGTGCAGCCATCGGTTCATCGATAGCGAATCCGGGACCTTCCGTAGCCACTTCAAACAACACTCCGGAGGGTTCCCGGAAATACACAGAGCGAAAATACTGGCGATCGATGACCGGGGTGGGTCGCATTCCGAATGACTGCACCGCTTCTCTGACCTTCAATTGAGTGGATTGGTCAGGTGTACTGAAAGCTATATGGTGAATGGTTCCGGAGCCGTTGATGCCCGGTCCCGCTGCTGGGGAAACCCGTAAGTCGATATACTTTCCGGGCATTTGGCTGGCAGCAAAGCGGTATCGTCCGTCCGCTTCAGCCACCAATTGATGTCCCAGAACATCGGTTAAAAGAGCAGCTGTAGGTCCCTGATCAGACACCCATAGTTCCGCACTAAAAAATCCGCGAATGGCATAATCCAGCGGAACATGTCCATAGGTAAAAGGCTGCCGGTTATCCTGTTCTGTAAACACTAACTCAAGTGGCAGGCCGTCAGGATCTTCAAAATAGAGATAGGGCTCCCCTTCAAATCGTTCCTGTACAGGCTTGTAGGCAACACCATACTGTTTGAAACGGTTTTCCCAATAACCTATGGCATCATAGGGTACTGAAAAAGTAGTTGTGTTCACCAGACCGTTCCCTTTTCGTCCCTCCCCTATCCCCGCGTAGGGGAAAAAAGTAAGAATACTGCCGGGAGTGCCTGTTTCATCGCCATAATAAAGGTGATATACGCCGGGATCATCAAAGTTTACCGTCTTCTTGATCATCCGCAGCCCCAGGATCCCCGGGTAAAAGTCAATATTACGCTGGGCATCATCTGCCAGGGCGGTTATATGGTGGATACCTGTTATGTACTTGTTATTGGTTTGTTGTGTCATGCTGATTATATATGTATTATTTGATATATTTTTATAGTAATATAAACACATATATTAAGATACTTGTTCGCTTTACTTAAGGGTTTGAGGTGCCATATTGCAGGACAGTAAAAATCCCTGCCTTGCAATTATTTACTCCACAAACAGTTGGTAATGATTGTAAAGATTATAGATCGACCGGACGTACGTAACTGGTTGCAGGCCGGCTGCATATCCATAGCGAACCTCTTCCCGGTTATAATATTCCGGGTTGGATTTCTTAAGCATATACTCGTCCACATGGCCTTCCCATATATCAGGGTCAGCACCATGAGCTTCGGCAAGGCGTCGTGCATCCTGAACATGGCCTTGTCCGACATTATAGGATGCCATCACAAATTTGCGCCGTTCACGGTGATCTTCAATATGCTCACGCCAGTAATTCTCCAGCCACTGAATGAAATTAGCCGCAGCGGCAATGTTCTGTTGCGGGTCACTTGGGTTATCTGCCCCAAAGCTTTTTGCTGTATTGGGCATCAGCTGCATCAGACCCACAGCACCGGCCCAGGATCTGGCATTTGGGTCAAACTGTGATTCCTGATAAGCGAGGGCCGCCAGCAAGAGCCAGTCCCAGCCAACCTCCCTGGCATATTTTTGAAAGAGACTATCATAGGGAGATATATGCTCCCCTGTGATAGGAAAATATTCGGAGCTATAGCGTGAACGGAATGCCCGGCGATTCTCAAAATATTTATTATAAATGACGTAATAGTCAGTTTCCTGCTTAACCTTGTCCAACCAGTCATTCACCGTTTTCAGTAATTCAGGGGATTCATGCCGTGTAGCCCAGGCTGTTTGCTGTGGTAAACTCACGGCCATCGATACATCAAGGTTCTGATAATAAGCGGACTTGATTTGGGCAATGTTCTCGTCCGAAACGGTATAATCAATTTCTCCTTCGGCAACCTGAAGAATAAGTTCCTCGGTAATAACTCCTTCATCAGCCTCAACAATATCTATTTCAGCGCCAATTTCCTGACTCAGATTTTCCAGACGCTCCACATAGGCTGAGCTTCTTCTGACATGGATGGTTTTCCCTGAAAGCTCGATGGGATTCCTGATTAATTGCTGTTCGATCTGATGCAATTTCATCTGTCGCCAGTTCTCAGGCTTTCGCTGCACCAAAACCTGCTGCGTCATATTAAGAGGCTGCGTAAAAGCCAGACGCTCCCGCCTGTTGGATGTAACGGTCAGGCCATAGGCGATCATGTCGCCCTCCCCTTCCTCAAGCATGTTGATCATTTCATTAAATCCCCTGGCCAGCTTAATGCGAACCGGAATACCGATCTCGTCCTCAAGCATTTGCAATAATTCATATTCATAGCCCATCACCTCTCCCCGATACACAAAATAGCTTAACGGACTGTAACCCGTGATGGCAATCAACTCACCACGCTCCTCTATCTCTGGCATATCCGGCAGTTGCTCTTCTTTGCAACCGGTAAGCATAATCAGTAAACCTAACAAAAAATAAATAAAAGATTGTATTTTCATACCAACAACTATTTTTATATATATAAAGTTATTGAAATAATTGATATGATCAACGCTAAGATAAGGGCCAACTATTTATTTTAATCAGGTAAAAACATACAATCATTCACTTTTTCCAAAAATTGATCTAAATGAAATAAGGAAACTTGCTTTTTTTACGCTATTATTGCAAATTGCAAGTCTGTTTGCCAATAATCAATAGCGATTATGTATGATGGTTATTGAACCTATGGAGTGATCATATTCTAAATGTATGCATGTTTTCACAAAAACAAGAAATACACAAATTCGCAACACAAAAAATGATGAAACACCCATGTCGAAGATTTTGACACACAGGGGGATAATTATATAGAAGCTCGAAGCTCGAAGCTGGAAGCTGGAAGCAGAGAAGAAGTTAGAAGTTGGAAGGTAGAGGTTAGATAGAGAAGTCTCAATTACTTCCCCGCAGAAAGCTACCGTAATGACAGGGCTTGACCTGTCACCACAGTTGCAGGCCGGACTTGGCCGGCCTGCCAATTACAAAAAAGGAGCAGTGGTAGACGCAGCACTTGGGCTGCGTGACCTCGGCCGACGTACCATTTACAAAAAGGAGCAGTGGTAGACGCAGCACTTGGGCTGCGTGACCTC
>JAWLDT010000105.1:0-3823 GCA_041686485.1 Bacteroidales bacterium
ACTGTTCACTGTTCACTGTTCACTGTTTCTGACAGGTCAAGCCCTGTCATTACGGTAGTAGCTTTTCCTGCCTATCTTGCTCTGATGGTTGTTGTTTCGTTGATCCAGCATTCTACGGTGATTGTTTCGCCGACGTCATACCCATGGAAAAATATCAGTTCCTTATCGGGGAAGTACTGGCGGTAAGTGTTTGCCAGTTCGGCGGCACGTTCACGAATGGCCTGTTCTTCAGCGACATCCCTTGCCTGTTCAAACTTATCCACGGCGGCGAGATAGGGGGTTGTTTCCGTAAACTCGTCTTCAGCGCAACGGTCAGAGCTGGCTGCATACATCTCACCGATAAGGATGAAAGGGCGTCCATCGTCCGGGTCGGCTTCATGTGCCTCAAGGGCTAACCTTCTGGCCTCGGAATATTTATCGAGTTCCCGGTAGGTGATTTCGGCCATATACCAGTAGGCACGGAAAATCTGTTCTGAGTGACTTTCTGCGTTATCAGCCTCATAGCGCTCAACGGCTTCCTGGTAATAGTCGATGGCCTGGTCAAAGTTTTCACGTTCTTGTTCAAGGTCGCCAAGCAGGAATGCAGATTCGGCGCAAGGGTCAAGCTTGTGCAATTCGGTGGTGGCTTTGTAATAAAGATCTTCTTCCTCACAATCTGCCTCTTCCATCATGTCGGTGATCTGTTCCAGCAGGTCCTGGTCTTCAGGGGATTCTTCGAAACGCGGCTGAAACATATTCACCAGGTTTTCGCAGCTGGCAAAGGGTTCAAACATAGACAGGATATTGTCTTTTGCCGGCCGGTAGTAGCGTTCATCCTCGGAATTGTGCTCCAGGTTGTAATCTATGATGTCGATGGCCCTTTCGAATTTTTCCACAAGGACGTCTGTCTCTTTAGCACCAGACTGTACCAGGCGCATGGTCGACTGAAAGTTGATCAACAACACATCTGCTCCGGTGTTCATTCCCAGCAGCTCGATGGATTCCTCGGTAATATCATACAGTTCCTCGACATTATTCGGACGAAGCTGATAGAGGTCTGCGGCTTTACGGCCCAGATTCCGTCCTTTGTTTCCAAAATGCTCAATACGTTTGTCATAGAGCATCATGAGGCTGTCGACCCAGGCCTCCTGTTTTTCCGGATCGTTGGCTTCCTGGTAAAAGTGCATCAACATATTCGCACCGTGGATATAGATGTTAATGGTAGCCTTCGGGCAAATATCAAGCATTTTCTGCCAGGGGTCATAGGCCATATCATAATTCCTTTGCCGGTAATATTCGGCATACAGAGACCAGTTTCTCACACATTGTACACTGTCTTCTCCATATTTGTCATCACCGTCCTGCAATACTGCGCTCATATCTGCTGTTGTCATGTCTGCAGCAGCATTGGGTGCTTCTCCGGCCATCAGATTGTTTAAAGGCAGGATCAACATGAAGGTCAGGATAAATAGGTATATCGTTTTCATCTGTGTTGAATATTATTGGTTACTTTATATTATGACATTAATCAACATAAAAAATCAATTAAATCTTCTTCTGATAAACCATCTTTCAAAGATATTTATTCCCAGGTTAATGCGGAAAAAATCCTCGTGCATGTTGCTGTTATCGATGGCTGCCCGCCGGCTAAGCTCAAAATCAATACTCAGACCGGATTGGGTTCCTCGTATCGGTATACCAACTCCAAAACTTATGCCAAACTCATTGAGGGTTTTGTCATCCGGCCGCAGGTATGATTGTCCGTAACGCAGGCCGGCTTTGTATTGGAAACGCCGGAAAACGGTAGAGTAGGTTTCTGCATCGGGACTGAAACGAACGCCGGAGGCAATTTCATAATGATTGTTAAAGTTTTCATTATCATCCAGAAGGCTAAAATTTTCCCAGTTTTGCCATTGGAAGTCAAGGCCGGCCTCCCAGTTTTCATTGATACCGGAAAAGACCCCGATTCCATAGTAGGCAGGAAGTGTAATGTATCCTTCCTGGAGAATGTTATGGGCGATAGTATCATACCGAAGGGAATTGGGTTCACGGCGGCGCAGTGTTTCTTTGCTGGTCACCCCCACGTCTGTCTGATTGCCAAAGGTGGCGCCAACAGTTATGTAGCGATGTTCTGCAATTTCATGGTGATATTGCATACCAAACCCGACAAGCAGGCCGGAAACCCTGTCTGATTGTATCATGTTGGTCTGATAGACACCCAGAGAGTCGGATCTCACGGTGGCCTGATCATCCAGGTTGCCAAACAGGTAGGAGAGGTTGGCACCTATCGAGAAACCATTGAAAGGCTCGATGGCGCTTCCCAGGAACAGTTGATTGATCCCTCCGTTTCCCTCATAGATGTAATCGACGTCGCCGACCCCGGTGCCAGTCTCCCTGTCGCTTACCTTATATCCCAGGCGGCTGTATGGTTTCAGTCCGGCTCCGACAGACCACCAGGAGGTAACGGGAAAGCCCAGCGACAGGTTCCCGAGGGTATAATGGTCGGACTCCTGTGTAATGGCCGTTGTTTTCTGCCGGTAAAATTGCGAGAGCAGGGTGGTTTCAAAGACAAAAGAGTTGCTGTCGAACGCCGCGTAGGAAGCAGGGTTCACATCATTGACAGACAGGTGGCTGCGATAACCCTGGCTCAGGCCACCCATTCCCATGTTCTGGAGGTACTGGTTAAACTGAACGTCGCCAACGCCATACATGGTATAGGGCATGTTGACGGACAGTTGTGCCCGGGCTGTTTCACCCTGCCCGCCTATGAGCAGGAGGAACATGATGACAATCGCCACCTGTTTGATGTTCACATTCGTAATAAAGGTTTTATACATTATATTGGAGTATTATATTCAACCCGTGCAGGACGATATTGTCGACTGCAAATATCCTATTTTTTAGCTTTTTGTCAAAAAAAAATGCATCGCCCCCGCTGATCACGACGTTAAAAAAACTTATTTTTTGTTGCCAGTTATCTATCATGCCATCTATTTCTGCCATCATTCCGTTGGACACGCCCGACAGGATGGATTCTTTCGTAGACTGTCCGGATAGCGGCACATCATTGTCGGGGGGCATGAGCAGCGGCAGGTTTCCGGTATACTCGTGCAGTGCTTTGAGGCGCATTTCCAGGCCGGGGGCGATGGAGCCGCCCAGGTATTCGGAATGTTCGTTCACGAAATCGAATGTCAGGCAGGTGCCGGCATTAATGACCAGCACATGCTCATTGGGGAAACGTTGGTTGGCGGCTACTGCGGCGGCCAGACGGTCGGTGCCGAGTGTTTCCGGGGTTTTATAGCGCGTGGTAATTGGGATCGACAGGTGGTTACCGGCCATCAGCACCGGGAAACCTTCTTCCCGGAGAAATTGCAGTGACGGGGGGAGCAGGTCTTCACCGGCTGTTTTTACCGATGATACGATGGCGGCTGATACCGTTTCCAGGCTGGTCAGTTCTTGTATGACGGCGGCATCGGCCTGTTCGCCACGCCATAGTTTAACAAGGTCATCTCCGCGGAAGAGGGCCACTTTTGTCAGGGTATTGCCGATGTCGATAACCAGGTTCATAGGCTTTGGGTACCGGGTTTTCTTGCCGGTATTTGTCTGTTCTTTTGCAAAAAATTTCGGGACAAAGGTATTTAATAATCATGGCTTTACGAAAATTTGCAAAAATTTGGCTTTGGGAATTAAAAACTTTATTACATTTGCATCTCCAAAACGGCGGTACCATAGCTCAGTTGGTAGAGCAACGGACTGAAAATCCGTGTGTCCCTGGTTCGATTCCGGGTGGTACCACGCGTATTTTAAGCCACTTACAGCGATTTTTGCTGTGGGTGGTTTTTTT
>JAWLDT010000106.1:0-3714 GCA_041686485.1 Bacteroidales bacterium
CCTGCCTGGGGAAAATATCCGTCTTCAATGGCCATCAATCCCTGATCGCCAACAACCCCCTTGTAAATCCAGGCATTTGTTTCATAATCAACATCAAATAGATTGATAACCGAAAATACAAGTTCAATTTTATTCAGATAAGCTGTCTCCCAGGCAGCATAAACACGCAGATCATTCACCAAAAAGGCATCCAGCATGCGGGCTTCACTCATGGTGTTATCGATGTACTGGTCACCGACATATTTGCTTTCGAGGCTGACATCCAAATTATTCAGGGGAGAAACACGCAGGTGGCTTGCAGCGATCACCGACGGAGAAAAGGCTATGTCGGTATCTTTATAGGTTCGTACATCCGTTCCAACCCAGTTCCAGTCATCATCATAACGATCAACATGTTCCTCAAACAAAGGAATCTTGTTCCTGCTCAGGGTCAGGTTACCAGACCATTGTACATATTCATTAAAAAGATACCTGCCTTGCAACTCAACCCCGGCACGGTAGCTTTCATCAATATTGGTCCGGGTATAACCACCCACATCATTGATTTCACCGGTAAGAATCAGTTGATCTTTGTAGTCCATCAGGTAAAAATTGACTCCAAGGCCTGCTTGTCGACTTTCGTATTCATATCCCAGCTCGATATTCCGAAGCGTTTCATGCGAGGGCCTGCTTTCGGGAGAGGATTCGGTAAAATCACGACGGACGGGTTCCCGGTTTCCGACACCGGCAAAAAGATACAAAGTATTAAGAGAATTTATATCATAAGAAACACCTGCCTTCGGGTTAAAGAAATGAAACAGTTCCTTCTGCTGAAGCGGCACCACTTCATCATGAACCCATGCCTGACCCAGGAAGCTGTAAGAAACATAACGATATTGCATATCAGCAAGAATGTGAAGACCAGGCATCAATGCGTAATTTGTTTTCAGAAAAGAATTAAAATCCTTTTTAAAGCCATTGTTATCATAGTAGCGATGACGAATGTCGGCATGTTCAGCGTAACGAGCCCAGATAATCTCCCCGTAATGGTCGCCGTCGTATTCGTTATACCCGCCGCCAAATGTCACTTCCAGGCCATGGTAATTATTGTAGTTGAGTGAATAGGTAAGACCGTAAAAATGATTATCAAGCCAGCGTCTTCTGACCAGGTCACTCCGCTCGATGACCTCATCCCCGATGGTTACGTCAGGCAGGTTATAACTGCTTAGTTTTTCCTCAGGGCGGTACTGCTCATAATAGCCGCGTCCATAGGTATAATGTAATGCACCTGAAGCCGTCAATCCTGAGGAGAATTTATGAGAAAGATGGAGCTGGTAGTGATCCTGCTGGTAATTATCGGTTTCATTATCATAGAAACGGATACCCCCCTGATCATCATAATACATCCCGGAAGGGTTGAATGTCCGGTTGCTTGTCAGGGAGTCAGAGGGCACCCCGTACCATGCCTGGTAGGTTGTCTCTCTTCCGGAAAAGGCCACCGCTTTTACCATGGTACTCTTTCCATAATAACCGCCTGAAAGGTTGAACGATTTAAGGTCGGCGGAGGCCCTGTCGATATAGCCGTCCGAACTAATTTTGGAGAGCCGCCCATCGAAAGACCACTTCTCATCCATCATGCCTGTTCCAAACCGGACGGTGTTTTTAAGTGTATTAAAAGAACCAACGGCAGAGTTGACTTCTGCATAAGTCTCGTTTCTCAAAGAAGCAGAATGCATGTTAATGGTAGCACCAAAAGCCCCGGCACCGTGTGTACTCAAACCGACACCCCTCTGCACCTGCAGGTTATCAATTGAGGAGGCAATATCCGGCATGTTTACCCACCAAACCCCGTGTGACTCGGCATCATTGACGGGAATACCATTGATTGTGACATTAATGCGACTTTGGTCGCTTCCACGTATATTCATCCAGGTATATCCGACACCCGCTCCGGCATCTGAACTGGTGGTCAGTGATGGTGTCTGGTTTAACAAAAACGGAAGATCCTGCCCCAGGTTTCTGGCTTCCAGCTCCTCCCTGTTCAGATTCGTAAAGGTAACGGGGGCCTGCCCGTCGGCTCGTAAGGCTGATACAACCACTTCGTCAGTCATGGTGGCTTTCCGCTCCAGTTTAAGTTCCAGAAATGTGTCTCCCCGGTGCTCAACTCGCTTTTCTATGGTCTCATACCCCATAAACGACACACGAATAACATGCTCGCCCTGTTCCAGTCCTCCCAATACAAACTCACCCTCCCGGTTGGTAAACACCCCATGATAGGTGCCTTTCAATACCACATGGGCGCCTGCTAAAGTGGTGTTGTCGATAGCATCAACCACACGTCCCCGCATAGGATGTTCTGCTTTCACGGCCAACGGCAGCATAAGCCAAAAGGCCATCAAAAAAATTAACTTGTTCATGTTGAAATAGAATTAAACGTTAAACAATCCATGGCAAATAGGGATAAAAAGCCATCTGTTGTTTATGTTCCCTCCCTTCGCCGGCACTAACCGGATCAGGTTCAAAGGGTCTGATCTCAGCCCGTTTGTTTTGGGCACCCCTATTTAGAAAATATTATCATATGGGCATAACCCATATATCAATATTCAAGCAATTGAACGTATATGCTATTCAAAAGGGACAATATCCCTTCACCTGGTCTATAGTTGATATCAAAACCATTTATGACGTCCATTGGCATATCCATAAATAGTAACAATATGCGATTTTATGAACAACAAGCTGTCACGCTCTACTTACTATGCGCTCCATATTTGATAGAAATGGTGCACAGGTCCGTGACCTTTACCAAGCTCATATGCTGCTCCGGCTTCAATGGCATGATTGGTGTAATCCTTGGCTATTGCAACCGCTTTCCGCAAATTATATCCTTTTGCCAGACAGGCCGCAATAGCAGATGCATAGGTACAGCCGGTACCATGTTTATTGGCAGTGTTGATTTTTTTGCCATGAAAGGTCTCCACTTCAAGCCCGTCGTTATCATGGGAGAATAAGTAGTCATTTGCCTCATCCCCTTCCATATGGCCGCCTTTGATCAGTACATGTCCGGCTCCCATGTTCAGCAATCGGCCGGCGGCCGCATGCAGGCTGTCCGAACTATCAATCCTGATGCCTGTCAACTCGAAGGTCTCAGCGACATTGGGAGTGATCACGTTGGCCAGCGGAAACAACGTTTCGGTCATGGCCGCAATGGCATCATCTTTCAGGAGTTTATCACCGCTTTTTGCCACCATTACTGTATCCAAAACAAGGGGCTTCGATGGATAATCCTTCAGGCAGGAAGCAACCCTGCGCACGATATCCGCCGAGGATAGCATACCTATCTTCACTGCATCCACGTGAATATCATCCAATACTGCACGCAACTGCTTCTCAACAAAACCGGGTTCCAGTTCATGGATACCGGTTACCTGCCGGGTGTTTTGGGCGGTCACGGCAGTAATTACCGACATGCCGTAACAGCCTAGGGCAGAAAAGGTCTTCAGATCAGCCTGGATTCCAGCCCCTCCCCCACTGTCTGAACCAGCTATAGTGAGCGCTGTAGTGTAATGATGTGGTTTCATCTTTTTCTAATTTTATTTCGGCTTTTCAGCGTGTTGCGGTTTGCTTTTTTTAAGTTTTTAAGCTGCCCTTCAGGGCGCAGGTGGTTCATGGTTATGTCCTCTTTCCCCAGGGCGTTGCCACTGGGCTAAATTAACCTGCCTTTCAGGGCGCAAC
>JAWLDT010000107.1:0-3570 GCA_041686485.1 Bacteroidales bacterium
TGTGGCTCACAATCAAAAATCCTGTAAATTTCATCCGACCATAATAATTCATTGGTCTCAACATTAAGCTCCCAATTACCCATATGTGCAATGCGTTGGGCTTCTATTAATTTATTTTTGCTTACAATTAATTCTGTTTCTGCCTGCTTGCGCTTGCTTATATCCACAACCGTCAAATGGCATAATTTACCATTCTGATTTAAAATGCCATCAATAATTGCATAAATTGGCAAGGAATGTCCTTCCGGTTGGGAATTGTCTTTGGTTTCAATGATTACTTCGCAGCTTTGCTTTTCTTTACTGTTAAATGTTTTGTCTAAAAATTGATTAAAAACCGGACGTGTATTATTAGACAAAAAAACCAAAAACCGACTGTTTATCAATTTAGAACGTTCCTTGCCAAGCATTCGGGCTGCTGCATAATTCAGGTTCAAAATATCACCTTCTTTTGTAAGTGAAAGATAACCCGATGGCGCAAAATCATATAAGTCTGAATAATTTTCTTTCGCCTGTTCGGCTTTTTCTTTGGCTGTTACCAGCTCTTCATTTTGCAGTTCCAGCTCTATCTGGTGCACCTGCAACTCATGAATGAGTTGCAGCTTGTCGGTTTCCGAAACAGTTTTATTTGTTTCCGATTTCCGCAGCTTAAGTTGTTCCTCTGCCTTTTGGCGCAGTCTGGCGGCATCTTCCGGATTACTTTTTTGCTTTTTCATGCTAACTCTCCTTTGTTTTATAAAGCAGTTTCTCGCATAAACATTCACTTGCACAGGTTGAAACACCGGTAATGTTACCCTGCTTGTCTCTTATGGGCTGTGCTGCAATATGGTAAGATACGGTTTTTTTTTATATTGAACAAAATGATATCAGTTACCGGTTCACTTGTATCAAGCACCTGCTTTTTAAGTTTCATCAGTTTAGTTTGCAATTCGGATTCAATGTAAATCAATAAATTGCGGCATAAAAGCAGGTCCATTTTGGTGAATGGGGGGTCTTTAATTACATTTTGTGGTGCAAAAACAACCATTTCGCGTATGGCAGTATTTACACGAAAACCATCATCTTCTTTTACAAAAAGTTGACTGCGTCTTTCAGGGTGAAACATCGGCAGCAATATTGGTGCTGAAAAATCCTTTTCTGCCTCGTTCAATGGCATCCCTGTCAATATCGGTAGCAAATATTTGAAATGTGACATTTTTGTCCGGTTTGCGCTCGCAGTAAAATCACAATTTCCAGGAATGCCTGGGAAGACTACGTTTCCAGGCAAAGAGAGGATAGAAAGATTCTTCGAAAAATTAATGATCTGATTAAAGATATTCAAAGGACACCTTTTGAAGGACCAGGTAAACCAAAACCTTTACAATTCGATTTGTCTGGCTATTGGTCAAGAAGAATAGATTTAGAGCATAGATTAGTATATCAATATCAAGACAATGAGATATTAATCTATAGTTGCAGGTATCATTATGATTGAAAAACACGCACCACAACATACGTGAATATGAGCGGTCTGCAGGCCTTCCCGTTCCTTCGGGAACCCACCGCGTATTCCCTGAACTAAAAATGGTATCTTACAGGAAAATTATAAACCAACATAACATGGTACCTATGGAATTCTTTGACTGGATCAATTCGAAAATACGGCGATTTAACTGGACCGACCTGGCATTTGTTGAACTCAGCAGTATATCATTCGGGTTGCTGCTGGCAACCTTAATCCCTTCCCTGGTCACCGTCAACAGCTGGGTATTCCTGGTTCTGTGGATTTTACTGGCTATGAAGCCCATCAGCAAAGCAACGGGGTAAGGGTTAATCCACCCGGTTTTTCAAAACAATCATACTGTTATAGGTGTTTGACATATAACACATATAACTCCGTAATCCAAAACTCAGCATTATGAAAAAGAACATGGGATCCATCGACAAAATTATCAGGCTGGTTATCGCCGCGGTCATTGCCGCTCTATCCGTAACAAATGTCCTGACCGGAACCGTTGAAATAGTTTTACTAATCGTTGCCGTAATTCTGGCCCTGACCACCCTGTTAGGATTCTGCGGCCTGTATAGCCTATTCGGCATCAACACCTGCAAGGTAAAAGAGAAAAAGCAGTAATTACCTGTTTATCTCCCGGTTGACCCGGTTGACTGGTTGACCGAAAGGCTCAGGCCAGGAAGAAATACCAATACAGGAAGACCAGGCTAAAGCCGGTCAGGAACAGGACGCCTGCCACCGATAGAATGCGGAGCCATAAAGAGGGCCGGAATGCCGACGGAACATTTTTGCCGAACATGATCCGGTAATTGAGCAGTGCATATACCGGCGCTGCCAGGAACGACAGGATCATGGCCAGGGAGAGCATGTCCACCAGACGGTCGGCATAACTGCTGATGATGAAAAAAGCCAGCAACCCCGACACTATCAGGAAGATATGATGCATTATCAAAAACTGATGCTTCAACCGCTGAAACAGCAACGCCAGGGAAGCGGCAAAAGACCGGGGATACGCGTCTATCGTTGTAAGCGACGTGCTGAACATGGCCGAAAATGCGGCGACAATGATGATTGGCGCCGTCCACGGACCAAGGGTGACGGAATAGAGGTCGATCAGCTGCCGGGCAAAGACGCTCCCCTGACCCGAAAGAATTGTTCCACTGCCAAACACGACCATTTTTCCCAAAATGAGAAACACCAGGGCAAAAAGGACACTGGCACCATAGCCTGTATGGAAATCGATCATGGCTTCGCGCATTTTAACAGACGCTTTGCGCATTTTTTCCTGAGAATTCATCCAGAGTGATGGCCATACAGACCCCTCAATCGGCGCGGGCATCCATCCCATGAATATGATCACAAAGCCAAAAGAGGCAATGGTCCACGGGGACTCACCGTCGAAATTCGCAGGTGCCACCGGGCCGTTTACAACGCTGATCATCATGGCCGCGAGCGTTGAAACCCCCAATATGAGGACAATCACCTTCCCGAAGTTTTTCAGCAGCGAGTAGCCCCCCAATATGATGATCAGCACGCAAATGAGCATGATAATACCCGATAACAGGGGCACACTCACGCCGGGAAAACCAAAGTTTGTCGCCAGACTGCCCGTTAGCATGCTTACGCCGGCTATGTTAACGATCCCTGTGATCAGGCTCAACAGGAAATAGAGGATCAGGTAGGGCCGGCCCAACCGCATATAGCCCTGCAGGATGGTTTCACCGGTGGCCGCCGTGTATTTTTGCCCGTACAAAAAGAACGGATACTTAAATACGTTGATAAGCAACAAAATCCCAAGCAACGACCATCCGTATACCGCCCCTGCCTGGGTACTCGTAACCAGGTGCGACCCACCAATGGCCGCACCAGCCAACAATACTCCGGGTCCTAAATGTTTCCACATAGTTTTCATGTGTTTATAATTTCGTAACTATCTGTTATTTAGATTTATATGGTTGTATTTAAGCTGCCCTTTTCAGGGCGCACGGGTACGCAGCCCAAGTGCTGCGGCTACCACTGCTCCTTTTTGTAAATGGTACGTCGGCCGAGGTCACGCAGCCCAAGTGCTGCGTCTACCACTG
>JAWLDT010000108.1:0-3543 GCA_041686485.1 Bacteroidales bacterium
AAACAAAAATAGCAATATTCCTTTCTTTCTTAAAGAAAAAAACGAATTGTTTCTTGCCGACACCTTTTACGTAAAAAAAGATTCTATTTTTGTTCAAAAAAAAACAACAACCTATGCAAGCTATTGTAAGTATTATCATGGGCAGTACCTCCGATATGCCCGTAATGGAGCAGGCCGCCAAATTTTTTGATGAAATGGGGATCCCTTTCGAGATCAATGCCTTGTCGGCGCACCGTACGCCCGGGAAAGTAATGGAATTCTCAGAAAATGCCCACAAACGTGGAATTAAAGTGATCATAGCCGGTGCCGGGGGAGCTGCACACCTCCCGGGTGTCATCGCAGCCAGCACGTCGCTTCCGGTTATTGGTGTACCTGTACGCTCCTCCCTGTCGATGGATGGTTGGGATAGTGTCCTGTCCATTCTCCAGATGCCTTCAGGGATACCTGTCGCCACCGTCGCCCTTGACGGTGCCAAAAATGCCGCTATCCTGGCAACCCAGATTCTGGCGCTTTCTGATTCGGAAATCGAGCTGAAACTCAAACAATTTAAAGCCGATTTAAAAACCAAAGTGGAAAAGGCCAATGAATCCCTCAGGGAGCAGACCTTCCAGTATCGTGTCGATTAGGTTGTTTCTTTAACCTTTCAGAATATTTGGCTTCACATAAGCCGTATTAATCCTAAATATGTAGTAATTTGGCGTGTAAAAA
Organism: Bacteroidales bacterium; assembly: GCA_041686485.1. GTDB lineage: Bacteria > Bacteroidota > Bacteroidia > Bacteroidales > UBA7960 > PUPG01. Next base: position 709 of record JAWLDT010000108.1, read on the forward strand.
GGTACGTCAATGGATTTACTACGTGTTTTCCTGTTTGGATTATGTGCGCTGTGTACCACGTCTATTCTTTCCGCCGGCAATTATACTGCAGGGGCGCGGGCATCCGGCCTGGCAGGGGCAACCATAGCCTTATACGACTTCTGGGCCGTAAACCATAACCAGGCCGGCCTGGCCAGGGCCGACCAATCTGCCGCCGGCATTCATACCGAGACCAACTTTATGTTGCCGGACATGAACATGGCGGTTGCCGCTTATCTGCTACCCACATCAAAAGGCACCTTCGCTTTTTCCGTAAACCATTTCGGCAATAAGCTGTATCGGGAAGGAAAAGCAGGACTGGCCTATGCGCGTAATTTCAGCGAACAACTTTCGGCCGGGATCAGCTTAAACTACCTGCACACAAACATCGCCGAAGGATATGGCAGTACCTCCACCCTGGCTGCCGAAGCAGGCATCATCTACACCTTCAAACCCGGCTTGCAGCTTGGCGTACATGTATTCAATCCTACACGTGCGGTCCTGACTACCCATGAGTACCTTTCCATGAAAGAACATGTTGCCACCGTCTTCAGGGCAGGTCTGGCATACCACTTTTCAGAAAACACCCTTGCATGTCTTGAATTAGAAAAGACGATGGAAGACCGTCCGGTGGTAAAAGCGGGTGTGGAGTATGCGATCAGGAATACCATAAAACTGCGAACCGGGTTTCAGAACAACCCCATGATCAACACCCTGGGTATCGGCGTAAAAACCGGCAAGCTGCAAATAGACATTTCTGCCGCTTATCATTATATATTGGGTAGTTCACCACAGGCAGGGATTATATACACTTTTTAGTAACCGGCAATACACATTGCCTGTAATAAATATGGGATGACGGATAAAGGATCAGACCTGGCGGAATGGGGGGTTCGCTTTTTTGCCATTTTTATGCTGCTTGTCATATTATTTCGTGGAGATGGCAAGGCTACTGAGCCACCTGAACAGTTGCATGAAAGGCTTTATATGCATATTGAGAATCTGGCAGAGGCCGAAGGCGATGTAACGGATCATAGCGGACTGATAGAAATCCTCGAAACCCTGGCGATGCATCCCATCAATCTGAATACAGCGACAGCAGATGATCTGCGTCGTTTATTCATGCTCAATGAACTTCAAATCGGCAACCTGCTTCGCCACAGAACGGATCACGGGTCTCTGATCAGCATCCATGAGTTACAGACTGTGGAGGGCTTTGACCGCCAGACCATTGATAACATATTGCCATTTATCACCATTGATGACAGGCACGCCAGGCGTCATTTCAGCCTGGATAACCTGGTAAGGGATGGTGAACATGTCCTGTTTTTACGATATCAGCGTCTGCTGGAAGAACAGAAAGGCTTTTCCGAGATTGAACCGGCAGCGCTTGAAGCCAACCCCAATGCCCGTTATATTGGCAGTCCATACCGCCTGTACACCCGTTACCGGTATACCTGGTACCAGAATGTAAGCTTTGGGATCACGGCAGAAAAAGATCCTGGAGAAGAATTTTTTCGTAGCAGCCAGCCCCAGGGATTTGATTTCTACTCAGCCCACCTGCACCTGCGTGATCTGGGTCGCATCAAAGCCCTGTCGATCGGCGACTACCAGGTACAGTTTGGTCAGGGGCTCACCCTTTGGTCTGGCATGGGGTTTGGCAAAAGCAGCGAGGCCATCGGCATCAGTAAAAACGGGATGGGGCTGCAACAGTATACCTCGGTGGATGAAAACAATTTTTTCAGGGGTATGGGTGCAACCAGCCATGTCGGCCCCGTTGAAATGACGCTGTTTATTTCTTCAAAACGCCGGGATGCCAATGTGTTGGATCCAGATTGTGATGATACCGAAAACACCATCATCACCAGCCTGCAGCAGACGGGCCTTCACCGGACGCCACGCGAGCTGGAAGGGAAACGCGCAGTCAGGGAGACTATCACGGGCGGGAACCTGACTTATCCCGGCAAAAGATTCAGGGTAGGTCTGACGGCTTATCAACTAAAGCTTCACGCAGCATTTCAGCGACGCCTGTCCTTTTACAACCAGTTCGCTTTTAGCCACAGTCAATACCGCAGCATAGGGCTGGACTACGGTTATCTGGCCGGCAACTTTAATCTTTTCGGAGAGGCTTCGGTGTGCGCAACAGGTGGTCTGGCATTCCTGAACGGACTCATGATCAGTCTGCACCCGCGATTGTCACTGTCAATGGCACACCGATACTACCAAAAAGAGTATCAGGCAGTGATGGCTGCTGCCTTCGGTGAAAACACGCGTCCCTCGAACGAAAGCGGGTTATATGTCGGTGTCGCTTCCAGGCTCACCCCTGCCCTCAGGCTTTATGCATTTGCCGACCATTTTCGGTTTCCATGGATGAAGTTCAGAACATACATGCCATCAAAAGGCAGTGATTACCAAATCAATCTGGTCTATAAACCTACCAGAACGATCAATATCGAGGCACGATTCAGAAAAAAACAAAAACCCCTTAATACAAGGGAGGAGGTGATCATCAGACACCTTGAAACGGTTAGCAGAACGCAATACCGGTTACATGTCGGTTACCCGGTCACTGCTTCCCTGTCAGCCAGGAACCGGATAGAATATATTGACCACCGCTATGGTCCAAACCAGGAAACCGGATTTATGATCTACCATGATTTTCTTTACAGGAACCTGGATAGCCCGTTAGCCATCACACTGCGATATGCCTTGTTTGACACCGATGGGTTTGATTCACGGATTTATGCCTATGAACATGACGTACTGTACGCCTTTTCTTTCCCTTTTTATGCTGACAGGGGGATGCGCAGCTACCTG
>JAWLDT010000109.1:0-3402 GCA_041686485.1 Bacteroidales bacterium
TTTACATGAACAATCACCCACCTCGTATTGTTTTAACTATATTGCAAAGGTAAAACAAAGAACATGCAAATGATTTCATAGGTGTAAACTTGTTTTCGTTTCGTTTAAAGTTTATATTTGTGGATTAAACGAATGAATGCTTATTGCATGAAGATAAATGATTATATAAACACTAAAAAAAGGAGTATTATGTCAGATTATCATGAACCAATAGAAGAACTATCGCAAGAAGCGCGGAATTTTAACCGGGCGTTGCATAGTTTGAAAGAAGAAGTAGAAGCTGTGGCCTGGTATCACCAGCGGGTAGTAACATGCAATGATGAAGAGCTCGCCGATGTTCTGGCACACAATCGTGATGAAGAAATTGAACATGCCGTTATGACCATCGAGTGGTTGCGTCGCAACATGCCCGGCTGGGATGAAGAGCTGCGCAATTACCTGTTCAAGGAAGGCAGCATTGCCGGTCATGAGGAAGAAGCCACCGGTGGTGAAGAACATGACGGTGGTTCTGAAGGGAAAACTGATTCATTGGGTATTGGAAAAATTAAAAAATAGGAGGACAACATGGATATTTTAAGAAAATCATTGGCTCCCATTTCTGATAAGGCATGGGAAGAGATAAACGATACCGCCGTAGACGTATTGACGTCTGTGCTTTCGGCACGTAAGGTGGTGGATGTCGAAGGGCCTAAAGGCTGGGACTACGCTGCACTGTCCACAGGCCGTATAAATGTACCGGATAACCAGAAAGGCAAAGTGAAGTATGGCACCCATGAGGTACTGCCCATGGTGGAGGCCCGTGTACCTTTTAAGTTAAACATCTGGGAGCTGGATAACGTAGCCCGTGGCGCAGAAGACATTGATCTTGATGCACTGGAAGACGCGGCTCGTGAAATCGCCAAATTTGAAGAGAAGGCCATTTATGAAGGCTTCAAAGCCGGTAAGATTGCCGGGTTGAAAAACAGCTCAGATTATAGTGCTATCAACTTCCCGGATGCAGTAGAAGAAATACTGGATGCTATATCGCTTGGTGTTTCCAGAATGAAGGCAAACTCTATCGAAGGGCCGTATTCGCTCGTGCTGAACACCGAAAAGTGGCATAAGATCAACTCTTTCATAAGGGGATATCCCCTGCGCAAGCAGCTTGAAAACCTGTTGGGTGGTAGCATCATTCTTGCGCCCAACGTCAACGAATCTTTCCTGGTTTCACAACGTGGTGGGGACTTCCGGCTTGTGCTCGGTCAGGATCTGTCTATCGGTTATGAGTCACACAACAACAAGACCGTTGAGCTTTATTTTACCGAATCCTTTACCTTCCAGGTCATTGATCCGGCAGCGGTTATTGTGTTAAAGTAATCGGTGTATTGTCATAACCGGAAAGAAACAGTGTTATTGTTTCATGGCATATAGATTGGTTTCAGGGAGAGCCCCATTGGGGTTCTCCTTTTTCTTTACCGTTTTTTGAAATAATCCTCCATCACCTCCCTGAACTCTTCCATGGTCATGTCGTAGTTGGGTGTAAGGGACAGCTTTCCGGGAAAGCTCTCCATGTGCATCGTGCTGGTGGGGAAAGCGAAACGTACGCCAAGTTTTTCGGCAAGACGGACAATCTCAATAAGCACTTCATGCCGGGCTTGCATCTCTTCTTGCCAGGTGGGGACGGCAAAGAAAATGTAAAACATTATTTTTAATGAAAAGTCACCCATCTCATTAAATTTTACAATATAGAAGTCCTTCCGTATTCGGGGGTGCGTTTCCACAATTTTTTGCAATCCTTCCACAAACACCTCTATGAGGTCGGGCGGGGTATCGTACGTGATGGCAATGTGCATGAAAAAGCGGCGGTATCTTCTCAGTCCGTGGTTGTCAATCGTTGAGTCAGCCAGCTTAGAGTTGGGTACGTAAATGAGGGAATTGCGGAATGTTCGTACACGTGTTGACCGAAAGCTGACCTCTTCAACTGAGCCGTCAACATCGCCGCTGGTGATCCAGTGTCCTACCGTAAAAGGTTTATCGATAAAGATCATCAACGAGCCAAACAGGTTTTTCAATGTATCCTGTGCGGCCAGGGCAATGGCGAGTCCGCCGATGGAGATCCCTGCTACGAGAGCTGTGATGTTGACTCCTACTGTCTGCAAGATGACCAGCCCGCCGATGATGACCACAAAGACCCGCAGCATTTTCCGGATCAGGGGTACTACATGATTGTCCAGGCTGCTTTCGCTTTTGCCGGCTTTCTTTTCCAGATACAGGGAAAGCACATTCACCAGCTTATAGAACATCCTGGTGGCAAAAAATGGAATGAGCCCTCTGATAATCAATGTTATATGCTTCCCCACGACAATCGGCAGTTGCAGGATGGGAAACAGGGCTATGATGAACAGGAAAATAATAAAAAGACTAAGCGGCCTTGCCACGGGAAGCAGATAAGGCCTTACCAGGTTGTCGTACCCCAGTCTGTAAGCACTTTTATATAATACACGGTTCAGGATAAAGCTAAGCAGTTTGTGAATCAGCACGCTGAGCAATACCAGCATGATAATTCCGATATATTGCCATAGGTATAAACCCAGGTAGGTTTTGGATCCTGCCTGGGGAAGAAACTCCAGGAGTATGTCCGACCCGAACGGGAACACTTCATGATGCAGGTGGTCTATGTTGGCTATGCTTTCCATGGAGTAAAGCCAGCTGTCATCGCGTTTTACCAGAAATACACCCGGCAGTTGGTCGGTTGGGGTATAACGTTGTTTGCCTGTGATGGTATCCTGGTAGTCCGGTTGCTTTGGGGCGGCTTCAATATTAATAAAGTAGCCCTTGCCGTCAAGCACCTGTTTTAGTTTGATGGCTGCTGAACGGGCTTTATCAGGGCTTAGCTGCGGGTGTAGAAAGGCACGTGCCGCCTTCTCAGGTTCGTAACTGTCGGGCTGTAAAAAGTGCAAGTGTGTCCGGATGCTGTGATACGGGGTGCTCAGATCAACCTGTTCCGTTTGATCAGCCGGCAGTTGTTCATTATCCGTAGCATAAAGCATACTGCTTCCGCCTGAAAGCACGATCAGCCACATTAGCAAAAAGACCATCCTTCTTTTCATGCGTTTATAACTTTGTTTGTTTATGAATTTCAGTGTGTTGCGGTTTGCCGTTTTTAAGCTGCCCTTCAGGGCGCTGGTGGTTCATGGTGGTGTCCTTTTTCCCCAGGGCGTTGCCACTGGGCTAAATTAAATTGCCCCTATATTTGTGCCATATGGCAATTTTAGCAAAAATGATAATTTCTTTCTTTTATCGTTTTTGCTAAAAGGTTGATTCAATGACATATGGCACAAAGCCTGATAACGACATATTGGCTTTCTTCAAGCCAAATGGCGTTATTTTCAGGGCGCAAGGGTACGCAGCCCAAGTGCTGCG
>JAWLDT010000110.1:0-3139 GCA_041686485.1 Bacteroidales bacterium
CCCTTCGGGATTAGTGCCGAGCCGATATAGTCGTTGGTTTCACATCCTCACGTCTTCTCGCCCTCACGCCCTCACGCCCTCTGTTCACTGTTTACCGTTCACTGTTTACCGTTCACTGTTCACCGTTCACCGTTCACTTAATCGGATCCCAGCCCTGGGCGGTTATTTTGACCAGCTGACCGGAAGTGGTAAAGAGATTGGCATCATCGCCTTTGCCGGTAATGTGCCCAATAGGATGCACAAGGTCACTGTCTTTTATCTTCTCATAATCCTGCTGACTTATAGAGAACAGCAGCTCATAATCTTCGCCGCCGTTCATGGCGCAGGTGGTCGGATCAATATTGAACTCATGCGCCGTTTGTGCCATCCTCTGGTCCAGGGGCAGCTTTTCTTCATAGATGTTGGCGCCATGGCCTGACCGTTTACAGATATGCAGCACTTCGGAAGCCAGGCCGTCGGAAATGTCGATCATGGAGGTGGGTGTAACCCCTTTCTCCCGGAGCATTTCGATAATATCCTGTCTGGGCTCCGGTTTTAATTGCCGTTCAAGGACATAGGAGTACCGGGTTATATCAGGCTGGCTTTCGGGATTGGCTTTGAAGGCGTGTTTTTCCCGCTGCAGTACGAGCAAACCACAATAGGCGGCACCCAGGTTACCGCTGACAAACAGCAGGTCGTTGGGTTGGGCGCCGCTACGGTAAACCACATCCTCTTTTTGTGCCCTGCCGGTGGCGGTAACGCTGATAGCCAGACCGGAAGGACTGGTGGTGGTGTCGCCACCAGCCAGGTCAACTTTGTAACGCTCACAGGCCAGCAGCATGCCGGAATATAGTTCCTCCAACGCCTCCAGGGTATAACGGCGGGATATGGCAATACCCACATATACCTGACCGGCACGGGCATTCATGGCGTAAATGTCTGACAGGTTTACCGCTATGGCCTTATAACCTAAGTGCTTAAGCGGGGTGTACACCATGTCAAAGTGAACCCCTTCGATCAACAGGTCCTTGGTAACAATGGTTACGTCCTGGCCGTTATCAATGACCGCGGCATCATCGCCCACACCCATCAGGGTATCCGGATTGTAGTTTTGTACATTCTCTGTTAAACGGTCTATGAGGCCAAACTCACCCAAACTGGAAATGTCTGTCAGGGAGCCGTCATGATCTGAATTATTGGTCATATCAGGATAATTTTACGAGTGTTTTTGTGTTGGTTTATTTTGTTCCTTGTGTTCAGCTCTGCTTTCAGAATGAGCCAATGTGGATTGAATGTTTACCGATTCTTCATGAACAAGCTGCATGATTTTCCTGATGAAAGGCTTGTTCAGATTCAGCATACTGCCTTTCTGCTCTCTGTCATCCAGCAATTTTTGTTGCCTGCCGGGTTGTACCACATCTTCTCCAAGCGCTTTTTTTAATGTGCCTACTTCTTTGACAAGGCGCATTCGCTTTGCCAGCAGCTCCAGGATTTGATAATCCTGTTCATCGATACGGTTTCGCAGGCTTTTTAAGGTAGCGGCCTGTGCTGGTGTTTCACTCTCATCAAACAGGTCATCCAGGATTTGGGTTAGTTCTGCCGGCGTAATCTGCTGGTGGGCGTCTGTTAGCGCCTCTTCCGGTTTGTGGTGGGTTTCAATCATCAGGCCGTCAAGCTCCCGGGAAAAAGCTATTTGGGCAACTTCCTTCACCCATTTCCGGTTACCGGCGATGTGGCTGGGGTCGCAGATCACAGGCAGGCCGGGCAGTTCGCGCTTCAGTTGCATGGGGATCTCCCATAGAGGAATGTTGCGGTAGATACTTTGTTCATGATTGTGAAAACCACGGTGAATGGCAATGATCTTGTTGCTTCCCGCCAGATGAACCCGTTCAATAGCTCCGACCCACAACCGTACATCCGGACTTACCGGGTTTTTGATCATTACCGGGATACCTGAACCTTTGATGGCATCGGCAATCTCCTGCACCATAAAAGGGTTTACCGTGGTGCGGGCACCCAGCCATATCATGTCGACTCCATGCTTCAGACACAAGGTGGCATGTTCGGGCATGGCTGCCTCCACAGCAATCTGCATGCCCGTTTTTTCTTTTATCTCTTTCAGCCAGGGGAAGGCTCTTGCGCCTACACCTTCAAACTTCCCGGGACGTGACCGCGGCTTCCATAATCCCGCACGAAGAACCGTCACCCGGCCTGTCTGACTTAGCCCCTGAGCCGTTGCGAGCAGCTGATGGTGACTTTCAACACTGCATGGACCTGCCACGATCAGCCTGCCTTTATATAAAGACAACCAATTCATGATAGGCATGATGTCTGATGGTCCGGCGAAATGCATCGCATTTTTTTACAAAGGTAGCAAAAATGATGGGCAGCTGCATAGGATATCCTGACCTTCAGGTCGGTGTCATAAGAAATATTTACTATTTTTGTTTGAGATTATTTGTCAGATAATATGGATATAGAACCAATCAAGAACACAATAAGTCGTTATAAACGTGAAGGGAAACGGCTGTTTGCCACCTCCAGTTTTCAGACACACAGTGTAGTACTGCTTCATGTGTTGAGCCGGATCGATTCGCAGATTCCAGTCTATTTCATCAATACCGGCTTTCATTTTCCGGAAACCATCCGCTATAAAGATATGGTAACAGAAATGCTTGGTTTAAAGGTATATAACCTGTTTCCGCACGTGCCCAAAGTGATGCAAACAGATGCTGAAGGCAACCTGTTGTTTACGTTTGATCCCGGCTATTGTTGCTATCTTAATAAGGTAGAACCTGTGGAGTCCCTGATGAAACAATATGACGTATGGATCAACGGTATCCGTGCCGATCAAAACCAAAACCGAAGTCATTTTAACATCGAAGAGCAGGCAGGTGACAATACCATTCGTTACCACCCCTTGTTGAAGTGGTCAGATGACACGGTAGCCGCTTACAGGCATCTTTATGGTCTGCCCGTGCACCCCCTGGAAGAGAAAGGTTATAAGAGTATCGGTTGCGAACCTTGTACACGGCCGGTCAAATCAGGCAGTTCCCGTGAAGGGCGATGGGCAGGCATGAAACGAACGGAGTGTGGCCTGCATATGGTTCATAAGGGAAACGGTAAACAGTGAAAAGCGAAAAGTGAAAAGTGAAAAGTG
>JAWLDT010000111.1:0-2838 GCA_041686485.1 Bacteroidales bacterium
GTGACAGGTCAAGCCCTGTCATTACGGTAGCTTTCCAGGGGGGATTGATTGAGGCCGGTCAAGCCCGGCCTGCACAGGTATCAGCTCCCTGCTTCCCTTTTCCCTTTTCACTTTTCCCTTTTCACTTCTTCCTTCCAGCTTCCAGCTTCGAGCTTATTTCTAACTTCCATTTTCTAGTCTGTTCTTTTAATGATCTCAGCGCTGCGATTTCCATACGGCAGGGGGCCTCCCTCCTCTTCTTTGAGCTGTTTCCATGCCCTGGAAATAATTATCTCATCCACATCATCTGTATCACAAGGTACTTCTACAACATATTCTTCGATTCCGTATGTTGCGATGGTACATTTCACAATGGCTTTTCCCATGGTTGTTGGTTATTTTTTGACTGTGCCTATTTGGTCTTCTACTGCTTTTACTTTGCCTTCCAAACGGTTATCAGTCCCTTTGCGGATATCCAGTTTGATGCTTGAATACACCCTGTTACAATCGGGTTCGAGTACCTTGTAGGCATTATTGACGACATCCAGGATCTCTTCCATGGTGCCGGCTTCCACGATGGTCCCCATTGGCGTAAGACGATAGTTATGCCCGGTGTCGTCAATCATTTTTATTACTTTACTGACATAGGAGCTGACGCTCTCGCCCTTATCGGTTGGAAACATGGCAAATTCAAGCAGTACTGACATGGTATTTTGTTTTGGTTTTCTAAACAAATATAAGAAACAGACTGCTTATTCACAACACAACGCATTACATTTCTTGCAGGTTTTTCAACATGGTGGGTATTAACTCTGCTACCGTGGGATGTATATGCACGGCATCACGTATCAGTGTATAGGGTTTATCCGCATACATCACGTTTAGCAAACTTGCCACGAGCTCATCACCTCCAACGCCCAGGATAGAAGCTCCGAGTATCTTATCGGTATCTTTATCAATAATGATACGCATAAATCTTTTGGTCTCACCTTTTTCGCGTGCCCGGGCCACATAAGCCATTTCGTAATCGGCTGTTTTTATGGTTTTGCCGGCGTATGTAAAAGCCAATGGCGTTCCCGCCTGTCCTGAACCTATAATGATGGCATCATATTGTTTCATCGTTCCTCTTTATTAAGATTCGTTAAAAATTTTTAGATCAGATGCTTGATATGCTTTGCATTCAGATGCTGATTGCATATATTTTAGTAACTTTAGTCGTTCAGAAATCATTTTCCTGACACTATCTGCCAAATAGCTATAACCAATGAAACAGTATAAAACATATTCATGGAAGTTAATACATTTTATTCGATATTTTGACTGATTTCCTGAAAATTGCAGGCTTATAAACTCACATCCCACAGCCACGAGGCCGGTTATTTCACATTTTTCAAATCGCAAAAGCAAACCTTTCGTCCCATGGAAGAGACCTCAAAAGCATCCATTACCTCCCTGGTAAACAAACAAAAAGCATTTTTTGCCACCGGACAAAGCCGCGCTATCGGCTTCCGAAAAGAAAAACTAAAAGCCCTGCGATCAGCTATCCTCCGGTATGAAGAGAAGATTACCGATGCATGCCGGCAGGATCTTCATAAATCCTATGCCGAAGCTTTTCTTACCGAGATCAGCATCGTGCTGCAGGAAATTGACCATCACCTGCATCATGTCAGCAAGTGGAGCAAGCCACGCCGGGTAAAAACGCCGAAACATCTTTTACCGTCAAGCAGCAGGGTGCACTATGAACCACTTGGCACGTCCCTGATCATTGCGCCCTGGAATTATCCCTTCCAGCTACTGATAAACCCTTTGGTGGGAGCCATCTCGGCGGGCTGTTGTACCATCCTGAAACCTTCGCCCTACACACCCACTGTGGCAGCCGTTATGGAAGAGATGGTCAGTGAAACCTTTGACGAACAGTACATCGGCATGGCTCAGGGTGGACGGTCGGTAAACACCGAATTGCTCGCCCATCGTTTTGACATCATTTTCTTTACCGGAAGCCCGTCCGTCGGGAAAGTGGTCATGGAAGCGGCCACACAAAACCTGACACCCGTGGTGCTGGAGCTCGGGGGGAAAAGCCCCTGCATTGTGGATCAGGATGCCAGCCTCGATAGTGCCGCCAAACGAATTGCCTGGGGCAAAACCATCAATGCCGGACAAACCTGCATCGCACCCGACTACTTATTCGTTCACCATGCCGTAAAAGAAGCCTTGCTTCATAAAATCAGCAGACACTGGCAGAAAATGTATGGTGACGATCCCCGTCAGAGCGATTACTATCCACGCATTGTCAACCGGAAAGCCATGGAACGTCTTGAGAAGCTTATGCAGGATGGCCGGATCATTCATGGTGGTGAGATTGACCCGGAGGACCGGTATATTGCCCCGACAATCATCGATGCTATTAGTGGCGATTCACCCATCATGCAGGAAGAGATCTTTGGCCCCTTGCTACCGGTGATGGAATTCGACCAGAAGGAGCAGGTACTGGATTTTATAAACAGCCGGGAGAAGCCGCTGGCGCTCTATTATTTCGGCAAATCCGGGAAAGCAAAGGAGATTCTCCGTAAAAGCTCCTCAGGAGGTGCCTGCATCAATGACACCATCCTCCATGTGGCGAATCACCATTTGCCGTTTGGTGGTGTCGGCAACAGTGGCATGGGCCGTTATCACGGAAAGGCGAGCTTCCAGGCTTTCAGCAATGAAAGGGCTGTCTTTCAAACACCGACATGGATTGACCTCCCGTTACGTTATCCGCCATTTAAAGGGTTTTCTAAGGTCAAAAAGTTTCTGTAACCACAAAAGAAGCCGGCGGAATAGCCGCTTGTGATCCAGCCAGTTGCTTACCGGATGGTAAAG
>JAWLDT010000112.1:0-2707 GCA_041686485.1 Bacteroidales bacterium
CACAACTTTTGATTATATCTCGCGACAATGGGTGCTGGATGATGGGGTGGTATTTATTCAAAAGCCTTCATATATGGCCATTGATCATATATGACCTTGTTTTTATGACTGCTCATGGCAACCAGATAGTGTCTTTGTCGCTTAATTTATTAAACGAAATCAGTTAGATATGAAAAGCAACCCTGAATGTTTCAACCCTGGCACGAAGATTGAATTTAGATTGAATTTGCAAGAAGGAAACGTTTAATCCATAACCGAGTCCATGAACTGATGAAATATCGGTTCATGCAGAGATTGGAAAGGATGAAGCTATGCAGATTGACATCTCACCACAACCGGTAGTTTCTCTTATCGCCGGCGTATTGATTTTTATTATGCCAAAATTATTGAATTATATCGTTGCCGTTTATCTCATTATTATCGGCGTTCTGGGGTTGATCCACTGACCGGCCAAAGTGTTTTTTTTACCGGTTGTAATCTTATATACCAGTGCACAGATTGCTTGACGTGTCAGCGGCAAATGGCTTCAGGATAATGAGGAAGTTTGCGGCGGTCCCCAAAACCATGGGAGAATCCGGAGCGGTCCAAAGCCGCAGGAAAGATCATCTTTATCAGTTCTGTGCACGATACAATTCCATGGGCTGATCATACGAATTATGCAGGAGTGACCATGCTGATGAACAGCCTTGCCCAAGAGCTTGCTGTGCAAAGGATTCGGGTAAACAGCATATCTCCTGGTGCGGTTAAAACTGGTACCAACCGGGAAATCTGGAAAAAGCCGGAACGAGATGCAAAAATGCGCAGTCTTATCCCGTATGATCGGATCGGGGAGCCAGAAGATATTGCCCGGGTGGCGGTCTAGCTGACACTTGTTTTTTTGTAAAATTCTCAAAGGGTAAATTTTTAAAAAACAATCATTCCGAGTCAAAAAGTGACATGGGACTATTTAGGAGAAGAAAATGAGCACTCAAATCACAAAAAACCATACGTACATTGATGGGCACAAGATTGCATTTCGGGAACAGGGCACGGGCAGTCCGGTAATCCTGATTCATGGGATTCCGACCAATGGCCTCATGTGGCGGGATATTATTCCAAAACTTGCAAAAACGCATCGCGTCATCGCTCCGGACCTACTCAATTATGGCCAATCCACGAAACCGATAAGTGCGGATGTGTCGATCAACGCCCAAAGCCACATATTTGTGAAATTTATGGATGCCTTGGGCGTGCCCCGAGCCGATATCGTGGCCCATGATATTGGCGGAGGCGTTGCTCAGTTGATTGCAGTCAATCATCCGGAGAAAATTCGCAAGCTCGTTTTGATGGATAGTGTCTGTTTCGACTCTTGGCCCATACCAGAGTTTGAGCCGTTACAGAAACCAGGGGCTGAGTCTGAGATGAGCCTTAACGACTTTGTAAGCATGATGCGGGGCTTTATGCCAAATGGTGTATATAACAAGGGCATCATGACCGATGAGCTTATTGAGCGTTATCTCGCACCCTGGTCAAGCGAAGATGGTAAGCGGGCATTTTTTCGCAATCTTAGGCGGTTGAACAAGGAATATACCCAGGCTATTGCTGACGAAATCAAGCACCTGCCACATCAATCGCTCGTGATGTGGGGTGACAAAGACCCTTTTCAAAAACCGGAATATGCTCCGAAGTTAGTCGAAGCGATTCCCAATGCAGAACTTGTCTGGATCAAGGAAGCTGGTCATTGGCTGATCGACGAAAAGCCGGATGAAATCGGGGATCGCATCAATGAGTTCCTCGGCTGAAAAGCCAGAGCGTGCATGGAGCCATCTAACGGCACCCCGCCGGGCGGCAATTCGGGTGCGCGCCAATACACCCGGTGAGCCTGGGCGTTATACCGAAATGAAAGGAGAATGAAATGAAAACATTAATACCTTCTATACTGGTGGTACTGGTAATGACAATTTCAGCACACGCAGCTGAGGGAATGGTTGACGTTAAAAGTTCTTTCGGAATTAAAGAAACCGGAGACAGACTGGAAAGTGTTCTGAAAGAGAGAGGCATGACAATATTTAATAGAGTTAAACACTCTGAAGCAGCTATAAAAGTAGGGGTGGAATTGCGAGAAACAGAACTGATAATTTTTGGAAATCCTAAAGCAGGAAGTCCTCTCATGAAGTGTCAGCAAAGCGTTGCCATTGATCTGCCACAAAAAGCTTTAATCTGGAAAGACAGTGAAGGCAATATATGGATATCATATAACGATCCAAGATATTTGGAAAAAAGGCACAATGTTCCCGGCTGCGAGGAAGTGATTTCAAAAATTGAGAAGGCACTGGCTGGTATAGCAAAGGCTGCAGCAACAAAATAGAAGGTTTAAAAAAAATCTTTGCAAGCAATATTGGACAAACTATCCGGTTCTAATGATTCATTATTCCGGCTTATTGAACAATTGCAGTAATAATGAGAAAGGCATGGCATAACCTTCCTGCCTCACGCTGACCGGTGTTCCGCTGCCGATCCACCCCGACAGGTAAGGAATTACTGGATAAATTTGAGTACGAAATGGAGTAAAACAACTATGGTAATTCTTAACCCTACAACGCTATTTATATATAATGACCAATTTCTTTCTCACGCCTCTTTCGGTGAGAAAGATAGGCTCGATGGTTTTTATTCTGTATCCAAATCACCTGTTCAATAAGGCTTTCAAAAGTTTGATCTGGAAACC